>CAIQJW010000237.1 GCA_903872255.1 uncultured delta proteobacterium
AAGGGTCAGGCGAAGATCTTAAGCCCTTTGTCGACGAGAGCGTACTGGCAGAAGAAAAATACGACGAATACGAAGCATAATTAGTTGAGGAGGGGTTCCCATGGATATCACTGCTGATGTAGTAAAGAAACTACGTGAAAAGACCGGTGTCGGCCTCATGGACTGTAAAGAGGCCTTAAAAAATACGAATGGCGATATGGAGAAAGCGGTAGATTTCCTTCGCGAAAAGGGCCTGGCCAAGATGCAGAAGAGAATGGGCCGGGTTGCGTCCGAAGGTTCGATCGCATCATACATACATACAGGCGGAAAGGTCGGCGCACTGGTTGAGATCAATTGCGAAACCGATTTTGTTGCCAAGACAGACCAGTTCCAGAATTTCGTAAAAGACGTGGCGATGCAGGTAACTGCAGCGAGTCCACTGTACGTCAAACGCGAGGACATACCTCAGGAACATATCGACAGGGAAAAAACCATCTACAGGAACCAGGCGCTTGAGTCCGGCAAGCCGGAAAAGATCATCGACAAGATCGCCGACGGTAAACTGGAAAAGTTTTATCAGGAAGTATGCCTCGTCGAACAGACGTTTATCAAAAATCCTGATGTCACCATCAAGGAACTTCTCGAAGAGCTTCTTGTGAAGACCGGCGAAAAGATAGTTATCAATCGTTTTGTGAGATTTCAGTTAGGTGAGACGCTCCAGGATTAACATGAAATATAAGAGGATTCTCCTTAAGCTAAGCGGTGAGGTCCTCATGGGCAGCGCCGGGCACGGTATTGACCATGCGACCGTTCACGAGATAGCCGAAGAGATCCGCGAGATCCGTGAACTTGGCGTCGAGGTCGGCATCGTCCTCGGAGGCGGCAATATATACCGGGGGAAAAAGGGCGAAAAAGAAGGTGTCGACAGGGTGACCGGAGACTATATCGGGATGGTCGCCACCGTGATAAACGCCCTGGTTCTTCAGGATACCCTGAACAAACTGGGAGCCCCTACGATCGTGCAGACCGCGCTTAACCTTGAAAAGATCGCCGAACCGTACAATCACGCGAAGGCGATCGGCTATCTCAACGACGGCAAGATACTGATCTTTGCCTGCGGTACGGGAAATCCCTATTTTACGACAGATACGGCGGCTGCGCTCAGGGCCGTTGAAACAAAAGCGGACATTCTCATGAAGGCAACAAAGGTAGACGGCGTTTACGATAAGGACCCTGAAGTGCATAAGGATGCCGTTTTCTATCCGGAGATATCCTACAGCGAAGTGCTGGCCAAGGACCTTCAGGTCATGGACCTGACCGCCATTACGCTGTGCAAGGAGAACAACGTCCCGATCGCCGTTTTCAATATCCGCGTAAGGGGTAATCTCAAAAAGGCAGTCCTCGGTGAAACCATAGGTACAATAGTAAGGAGGTAGCCGTATGAGCACCGATGTTATGAACGAACTAGATGAGAAGCTGCAGAAATCGCTCGCGACGCTGAAAAAAGATTTCTCGAGACTCCGCACCGGCGTTGCATCGGTATCCCTGCTCGAAGATATCAAGATAGACTACTACAAACAGCCCACCCCCCTTAACCAGGTGGCTACTATCGGCGTCATGGACTCGAGGACGATCACGATACAGCCGTGGGACAACAGCGTGATCAGCGAGATCGAGAAGGCCATCCAGAAATCAGACCTCGGTGTCAACCCCATGTCTGACGGGAAACAGATACGTCTTTTGTTCCCCAAACTTACCGAAGAGCGGCGCAAGGAACTGACAAAACTGGGAAGCAAAATGCTTGAGGGCACCCGCGTTGCCATGAGAAATGTCAGGCGGGACA
>CAIQJW010000238.1 GCA_903872255.1 uncultured delta proteobacterium
AATGACGGTATTTCATTTCTTGCGCGTTCATGGGCATTTTATAGCATTGGAAAGTATAATGAAGCTGTCATTGACGCTGGTAAACGAGTTAAAATAAATCCCGATGAAAGTGATGGGTATCTGTGCCGAGCAACTTCATATACAGCCATGAATGAATTTGATAATGCATTACAAGATTTGAAAAATGCATTTCAAATTAAGCCATCGTTGATAAATGATGTAAGAACAGATCGACGATTCGATAAAATAAGATCCAATAAAGATTTCAAGAAGTTGATGGAACAATAGTTCTCGTAATGATCGTAATGATTCCGGGGATATCATACTTAATTATCGGGTAATCTGTGGAATTCCGGGGACACAATACATATTAAAGGCATCGACCTGCTGATAATCTGTATTGTGTCCCCGGATTACCGAAACCTGGCCCAGCGGACAGAAGTACATTGGCGAGTGGATGGAAGACAAGTACAACGGTCAAGGCACTTTAATCTATCCCGATGGGCGAGTTCTTAAGGGGCGATGGGAAAACGGTGTGTTTAAGCCCTGAGACTGATCCAATGGGGACACCGAAACGAGTGCAGGCGGCGCTTAAATGAACTGTAAGATCGACCTTACTAATGATTCTGATACACCCTACTGGGTGAATTGGAGTGCCTTCATGCGGCACGTGGACGTAGATGATCTTGCCTGCCGGGAATCACAGGAGGTTACTGACTGCTATCTCTCCTCGTGGTTCCGCCTAGGGCAGAACGGCCAACGGCTCTTCAATCCACCTGCATTCTACCTGAAAAACGGACGCGCATTGTTCATCAACGGACGCCACCGTGCGATATTGTTGTCTAGGCATCTTGATGTTCTGCCAATGGCGTTGACCCAGATGGATGCTACCAGTCAACCTGCTTTGCATCAGATCGCGGAGCGCCGTATTGATCCTGATGAGGTCTTTGTTCTGCCTGATCTGCCCGAAAAAGATGTATACTTGGAAGAGAATGCGAAACTGGATATTGAATACCATCTCGAAGAATTAAAAAAGAACATTCAAAGCCAAAGACCAAGTCTGTATGAGAGGGACTAAGGAGGAAAAGAGCATGACAAACAAGGAAAAGACTGTCCTGAGTAACTTCAAGGAGCTTATTTCCAAGCGGCTGCCTGCTTATCGCGTGATGCTTTTTGGATCCCGGGCGCGTGGGGATGCTGATGAATGCTCCGATATGGATATTATCGTTATTACGGACAGCGTGAACAAGGAAATTGAAGACTATATCAGCGATTGTGCCTGGGCAGCGGGGATTGATGAAGGGATCGTCGTTTGCCCCATTTCATATTCAACACAGGAATGGGAAAGCAGCCTGATGCAGCAGTCTACTTTCGCAAAATCCGTGAGAAGGGACGGGGTATATCTATGAAGGGGGAAGAGCAAAAGATACTTATTCAATACCATATTGAAAAGGCGCAAAGAGCCTTAAGCGACGCAAACAGCCTCATGGCAGGCGGTGGTTCCCCGGAGGGTATCGTGAACCGATCTTATTATGCCATGTTTTATGCCGTTACGGCATTATTGCAGGGGTACAGCCAAATTCCCCGCAAACACAGCGGTGTTATCGGGCTATTTGATTCCGAATTCTACATGAAAGGCATATTTCCGAAAGAACTTTCAAAAAATCTTCATAAAGCCTTCGAACTTCGCCAGAAGTCGGATTATCGGGAGATGATAGTCATAGAGCGGGAAGCGGCCGCTGAAATTTACGAAAAGGCATGCATGTTTGTTGCAACCATAAGCCAATATATTCATCAATCTTCACGTTCTATCAAAGAAATCGAGTGAACCTGCTTATGGACAAACTGCAAAGAATAGATGCATTAAAGAATAAGGTTGTGGGGTAATCCGGGGACATAATACAGATTACCTTCGCTATTAATGGCATTATGTCCCCAGCTTACCCACAAAAAGGGGTATTCGCCCCGATGAGCGCCACGGTAAGCGATGCCCAGAAGATGCACAAGCAGGTTGTAAGGATGCGCGGCAAGGTGAAGGATCTGGCTGTTGGAATTCCGGGGACACAATACCTATTAAAGGCATCGACCTGCTGATAATCTGTATTGTCCCCCGAATTCCATCATTTTGGAATTTTTGTTAGCCACATCAGGCTGAAACAAAGGAAGGAGAAGACAGAATGCCTACAATTTCGA
>CAIQJW010000239.1 GCA_903872255.1 uncultured delta proteobacterium
ACCCTCTCGGAGAACGCCCCCTTCGGTATGGTCCTCATCGACAAGGAGGGTCGTTTTACCCGCATCAACGCCAAGTTTACGGAGCTCTTCGGGTATGACATCTCCGACATCCCCGACGGCAGGACATGGTTCAGGAATGCCTATCCGGATGCGGAATACAGGCATACAGTCATCTCCGCATGGAAAAATGACTACAGGGACGCTGGTCCCGGGGAACGGAAGCCGAGAATCTTCACCGTTACCTGCAAGGACGGTTCGCATAAGACCGTGAATCTCATATCTTCGGTCCTGGCCTCCGGCGATCACCTGATGACCTGCGAGGACATCACCAACCAGAAACGAATAGAAGAAGACCTTCGGATACACCGGGTTGAACTGGAGGCGCAGAATAAAGACCTACTGCATACCCAACAGGAGCTTGAAACTTCCCGGACACGCTATTTCGACCTCTACGATCTGGCGCCGGTAGGTTATTTAACCTTAAGTGAAAAGGGACTGATCCTGGAGGCCAATCTCACAACCGCAGCCTTGCTGGGGGTGGCCCGGAATGCGCTGGTCAAACAACCTATTTCCCGCTTTATCCTCCCCGAAGACCAGGGCATCTATTACCTGAAGCGCAAACAACTTCTTGAAACAGCATCGGCGCAGACGTGGGTGATACGAATGCTGAAAACAGACAAAACGACATTCTGGGCGCAACTACAAGCAATTGCTGCGCAAGACGCCGACGGTTCACCCACGTGCCGCATGCTGATTAGTGACATCACCGACCAAAAGCAGACAGAGGAGGCACTCAAGGAGAGCGAGGAGAAGTACCGCAATATCGTTAATGATGCAATTCTCGGAATCTATCAAACAACCCCTGACGGATCCATTCTAAAAGCTAATTCCGCCCTTGTAAAAATGTACGGGTATGATACGTCTGAAGAATTAATCAATAATGTTACTGCAACTCAAATGTACGTCAACCCCGAAGAGAGAAATATTTTTAAAAGAGTCTTATCCGAGAAAGGGAAGATAGAGCAGTATGAAGTACAATTTCGTAAACACAGTGGAGAGATATTCTGGGTTTCCATTAATGCTCATGCTGTAAAGGATGAGCAGGGCAACATAACGCATTACAATGGAACAGTAGGAGACATTACGGCACGTAAACGCTCCGACGATAGGATCAAATCCCTCCTGTCCGAAAAGGAACTTCTCCTCAAAGAAGTGCACCACCGCATCAAGAACAATATGGTCACCATAATGAGCCTCCTCTCCCTGCAATCCGACACGCTGAAAAACCCGTCGGCCATCGCCACCCTTAAGGACACGAGAAGCCGTATTCAGAGTATGGCGCTCCTCTACGATAAGCTGTATCGTTCCAACGATTTCGGGATAATATCAGCGAAGGAGTATTTGACCGCCCTGATCAGCGAGGTCATGGATAACTTCCCTAACCGGAACCTGGTAACAATAAAGACACAGATCGATGACCACATCCTTGACGCCAGGGTCTGTTCCCCCCTGGGCATCATCATCAATGAAGTCATCACGAACACGATGAAATATGCCTTCACAGGCAGGCACGAAGGGAAGATAGAGGTGTCGTTCTCGGTAAAGGACGGCCGCGCAACACTCATCGTGGGGGATAACGGCATCGGCATCCCGGAATCGGTTAACATCGAAACCGCAACCGGGTTCGGGCTACAGCTTGTTCATATACTTGCCGAGCAGCTTGACGGGACCATCCGGATCGACCGGGAGGATGGAACGAGGTTCGTTGTGGAGTTCGAGGCGTGACGGTTCGTGCCCTCGGTGGTACAACAGAAAGGGTTCTGGGTGTGCCGATTCTGTACGGTACTTCCTGTAATGCAATCTCCCAACCTGTCCAGATCCTAACAGAGAAACTGGACCGGTTTATTGATGGCAGGTCCATTATAAACGGTCTGAACTTGGTAATATTTCTAAACCTTATTAAGATATTGTTCGATAATAAAGATATGGATCACATCTATTCTGTGACAACTATGTTTTCGCGAGACCCACGTTTATGAACATTACTGATGCAATAAAGGATTCTCGAAGTAAACGCCTTCACATTGCGGCTATTGCTGTCACAACGATCGCAACCGTCCTTGTCAGCCTCTATTGTCTTTTTTCGGGAACGTTTATTGTTTTTCAGAACCTCTTCTATGTTCCCATTGTTCTGAGCTGCATGTATTACACGATGAGAGGGTTTATATACTCCGTTTGCCTCGCAGCGCTCTACATGGCGCTGATCCTCTTCTTTACATTGGAAAGCGGCGTCATCATGCAGGCATCGATAAGGGTAGCCCTATTCATCGTTATCGCAGGGATTGTCACCTTTTTATCGATACGGCGCAAACAGGCAGAGGAGGCTCTACGGGAGAGCGAGACGACCTTCCGGATTCATGTAGAAAACTCATTCGATGTCATTTTCACGCTTGATAAAGAGGGCACATTCGTGTTCCTGTCTCCTGCATGGGAGAGGCATTTCGGCTATCCAACCAGCGAGGCTATAGGGAAAAGGTTCGATCCGTTCGTACACCCTGACGATGTGGCGCCATGCGTTGAGCATCTAATGCGGGTCTTGAATACCGGACAGAGCGAGACGAGCCCTCCTTTTCGCGTCAAACATACCGACGGCGGATGGCGCTTGTTTGTCGCTAACGGCACGTGCTATGTCGATACAAAAGGCGAGCGCATGTTTATTGGCGTTGGCCGGGACATTACCGCACAAAGGCAGGTCGAGGACGCGCTGCGCGAGAGTGAAGAGAAATATCGCGCCCTTTACGAGTCGATGAACGAATTGGCTGCACTCCATGAAGTTGTCCATGACAAAGGGGGCAGCGCTGCAGATTACCGGATCCTAGACTGCAACCCCGCTTTCAGCGAGGTTACCGGTATCTCACGCGAGCAGGCCGTCGGGAGGCTCGCATCAGACCTTTATGGCGCTGACAAAGCCCCCTACCTGAATACATTTGCCCATGTTGCCGATACGGGTGACCCAGCCCACATCGAGGGATACTTCGCTCCCATGAAGAAACATTTCAGCATTTCCGTGTCTTCTCCTAAAAAGGGATATTTTGTCACAATAACCAGCGACATCACCTCACGCAAAGAGGCGGAACAGAAGCTGGAACAGAGCAGCGCTTTGCTCGGTGAGGTCGAGCGTATGGCGAAGGTTGGAGGATGGGAGGTCGATGCCAAGACCCTGGGTCTCACCTGGACGGAAGAAACAGGCCGCATCTACGAACTTCCTCCAGGCTATATACCGCCTCTGGAGGATGGGATTAACTACTTCCATCCCGATGACCGCACGAAGTTGAAAGAAGCAGTTGGACGTGCACTCGAAAATGGCGAGCACTACGACATGGAGATTCGCCTGATAACAGCAAAAGGAAACCAGATCTGGACCAGGACCATCTGTCACCCACAACGCGTTGACGGGAAGACCGTTAAGCTTCTCGGGACATTCCAGGACATAACGGAACGTAAATTCGCCGACGATAGGATCAAATCCCTCCTGTCCGAAAAGGAACTTCTCCTCAAAGAAGTGCACCACCGCATCAAGAACAATATGAACGCGATAAGCAGCCTCCTTACCCTCCAGGCGGAAACCTTGAAAGATCCCTCTGCCGTCGCGGCACTTAAAGAGTCCGGCAGTCGTGTCCGGGGTATGATGGTGTTATATGATAAACTGTACCGGTCTGCAGATTTCAACACTATATCGGTTTTAAAGTATCTTCCGTCTCTAGTCGATGAAATTGTCGCTAATTTCTCCAATAGTAAGTCAGTGAAGATCGAGAAGAAGATCGATGATTTTATTTTAGATGCAAAAAGGCTCCAACCGTTGGGAATAATAATCAACGAACTCTTAACGAATATTATGAAGTATGCCTTTACAGGGAAAGACGGTGACTCCATCACAATCTCGGCAACACTTGCCGGTAATAATGTCTCTCTTGTTATTGAGGACAACGGCAACGGTATGCCGGAATCGATCGATTTTGAAAACTCACCCGGTTTCGGGCTCATGCTTGTGGGAATACTGACAGAGCAGTTAGAAGGCACTATACGGATAGAACGTGAAAACGGGACAAGGATTATTCTGGAATTTGAGATATAATTCAAGGAAATTACCCATATTCACCGCTTCTGGTTGCATTTGCAATGACCATGATCGATATACGATAAGTGTACTTCTAATTCTCGCTCCTCACCATTCTTTTCAAGCCGCCAATTCAAATGATATTCTCGCATTTCTTGTTTTTAACTTTGATTAGCGCCAACGCCCCCCGCTTATCCCGTATAACCCCTCCTCACTACATATATTAATTTCCGACTCACCGTATCCACAATATCACTATCATTTCACTTTCAAAGGAGGTGGCACTTATGCTCAACAACATCTTTTTACACGGTAATCTCGGCAATGATCCCGAGGTCTTCTATTCATCTGAAGGTAATCCCGTAGCCTCATTTTCGCTGGCCTTTCATTCGGGGAAGGAGAAGACATCCTGGATAAAGGTAACTGCCTTTAAGAACTTGGCCGAGATCGTAGAGACCAACCTTAAAAAGGGCAACCGCGTAGTTGTCTCCGGCTCTCTCGACCAGGAGAAGTGGCAGGCGCAGGACGGTACCAACCGGTCCACGTTCAAGGTAATAGCCAACAGCATCGAGTTCTTCCATACCAAGGCTCCTCAGGATCAGGATTTCATCGAAGAGAAACCAGAGTAAACGAACAGCTGTTGGCCCAATTCAAGAAAAGGAGGCACCATGACAGTCCAGGAAGCACAACAAAGAAACGGCAAGGCCCAGAACCTCAGGGTTTTCAAGGTTGATAACACATTCTACGTGGAATCATCTGAAGGGAAGGTCTGCTACAGCATCACAACCGACAAGGACAAAGGGATCACCTGCGCCTGCGGCGACTACGCAAGGGGGAGCAAATCCGATCCCGCATTCCGCTGCAAGCATATTCTAGCCGTCCTTCAGTGTGACGGGAATGACATCATCAACACGGAATACCTCATTCGCAAGAGACCAACCCTCGATGAAAGGTTCATTAAGAACATCAAGGGCAAGGACTTCGCCATTTATGCAGGGCTACTCGATCTCGCCCACCGTATGGGACTTGTGGAATTAAAGGCCATTCCCGCCCAGTATCCCTCAAAAGAGAACGACATGAGGGCAATATGCACATCCTATGCGAGAACGTCCGACGGCAAGGTATTCGAGGACGTGGGAGACGCAGACCCAAGGAACACCGATTCCGTGATCTCGAGGCACATCATACGGATGGCATCAACGAGGGCAAAGGCACGGGTGCTACGCGACCTCACCAACATCGGGATGACCTGTCTTGAGGAACTGGGGAATCTCGATGAGGTCATCGTCAACGATGCCCATGACAGGACCTCTCCCAAAAAATACACCATCAGGAAGGACGAACCCAGAGAACCAATGAGAGAAGTTGCCGTCAGCAGCACAACACCCGAGGTATCACAAAAACCAACGGTAGTCACCGAAATGAAACCAAGGGACATATCGCCGGAGAAACCTAAAGAGACCCCTAGAAAGGCAGTTTCCCCGCCTACCTCTCCGAAGGCCGCTACACCTGAAGAGTCCCCTGTGAAAACAAACGGTGACGATCTCCCCAAGCTCTCCGAGGCACAGAAAAAGGCGATACTCAACCTTGCCAGACGAAGGGGATTATCCGAAGAGGATCTGAACGCTCAGGTGAGCAGGCATTACAACGTAGGTCTCGAGGAACTCTCCATCCAGGATGCATCGGCTTTTATCAGAACTCTCCAGCAGGCGGCATAAGACATCATATAGGGACGGTAAACCCGTCCCTTTCTTTTAATCCCACAAGGAGGCGACCATTAACATGAACATGCACGATCACATCACCCATCTCTCGGCAAGCTCCATAAACGACTACACCGAATGCGGATTACTTTTCAAGCTCGGCAGGATCGACAAGGTCCCCATGGAGTTCACCCCCGACACCCTTGAATTCGGCTCCGTAATCCACAAGGCGCTGGCCATGTTCTACGAAGAGAAGATGACCGGAAACATACTCTCTTCAAAGGAACTCTGCGACCTCTTCGAAACCCATTGGGAAAATGCAGCTGCCTCCCGTCCCGATATCAAGTACGGCAAAGGCAAAAGTTTCGACCAGCTCCGCACCCACGGCAGGGAACTCCTCGGCGCATATTACCGCAGTCTCCCCGATGATCCCTATACTGTCCTTGCAGTTGAGGAGTACTTTGAATTTCACATTGAAGGACTTGATGTCCCAATTATCGGGTACATAGACCTCATGGAGGAGGACGAATCGGGGACAATAATAATCACCGACTGGAAGACCGCCGCAAAGGCGTACACCTTCGACGAGGTGAACAAGAACTTCCAGCTAACCCTATATACAATGGCCATGAAATCTAACGGCTATTTCAAGAGGGAGATCCTCTGCAAGTTCGACTGCCTCATCAAGACCAAAGTGCCAAGGTTCGAGCAATACTACACGCTACGCACCCGTGAGGACGAACAGCGCGCCATTACCCGCATCACCCAGACATGGGAAGCGATAACAAAAGGGGTATTCACCCCCAATGACATGTCCTGGAAGTGCAAGGGCTGTGTCTATCAGAACGCGTGCAAGAAATACCTGGAGGCGGCATGACGACGATTACCATACAGGAGGCGCAGGAATACCTGACCGTAAGGCGCCGCAGGAAGAAAAAGAGGATCATCGATGTGGCAAATCTTTTAAAGAGCCACCCGCCGGACAAGGTGCTCGATTTTCTCTACAGCTACCAGAGGGAACAGGAGAAGACCCTTCAGCATCTCATAACGAGGGACAAGACGCGGGTGCAGATCAACGACCTTGTCTCCACCATGTTCAGGGTCAAGATGGCAATACACGTAATAGAGAGAGGGAGGTGAATAACGCATGTTAAACAAAGACCAATCGAAAGCGGCACAGTTCCTACATGGCACCTGCGCCGTGATTGCAGTACCTGGTAGCGGCAAGACCAAATGCATGATGCAGAGGATCGCCATGCTGGTCAACGATCACCACATAGCACCGGAGAGCATCCTGGGACTCACCTTCACCCGTAATGCGGCAGAGGAGATGAGAAACCGCTTAAAACCCCTCCTGGGCAATGTCGCCCACAGGGTAACGCTCTTAACCATTCACAGCTTCTGCCATTACCTTTTACGCAACGAGGGGTATGTATTCGAGATACTCTTTGGAAAAGAGCAAATTATCATGCTTAGGGATGTAATAAAGAAACTGAGATATAAAGACTTAGCCCCCGGTATGCTCTTAAGGGAAATATCCCTTGCCAAAAATAACCTCATATCGTCGGAAGAGCTGAAGCTCATGTATGAAGGCGACCCAACCATGGTGAAGGTGGCACATGTCTATGACGCATATGACAAGGAGAAAAAGAAAAGGATGCTCATGGATTTCGACGATCTCTTGACCGAGGTCTATCATCTCCTCCATACAAACGAAGACATAAGGGAACGCTACAGCAACACCTTCCTTCATATCATGATCGACGAATTCCAGGACACGAACCCCGCGCAGATGGAGATCGTAAAGCTCTTGAAAGGGGTAGACCAGGAAGGGGCAAGCCTTTTTGTGGTGGGGGATGACTGGCAATCGATCTATGCCTTTACCGGCGCATCGGTGGGTAATATCATCAACTTCAAGAACATCTTTCCCCAGTCTACGGAGTATATCTTGAACCTCAATTACCGCTCAACCCCCCAGATACTCAACGCCTGCCAGAGGCTCATAAACCACAATACACGAAAGATCGAGAAGACCCTTGTCACAGAGAATGAGAATGGCGAGGAACCTATTCTCCTTGAATCGTCTTCGGAAGAGAACGAGGCGCTGACAATCGTCACCGAAATAACCGATCTTACGCACAGGGGATACGCCTTCAAGGACATTACCGTCCTTTACAGGGCCAATTTCCAGTCGAGGGTCATCGAGGAGACCTTCTCTCAACACAAGGTCCCCTATCACATAGAAAACGGACTCAATTTCTATAACCGCATGGAGGTGAGGATTCTCCTTGACTATTTGAGGCTCATCCATGATCCCCATACGTCAGACGAGGCCCTACTCGGTATTATCAACGTCCCCAACCGCTACATAGGAAAGACCTTTACCCGTGAACTGGAAACATATGCGGCAACGAGGAACATACCCCTTTACGACGCATTGAGATCCATGATCATTCCCCTCCCTTACATACGAAAGAACGTGAAGGACCTTATCCAGTTCCTTGATCCTTTAATAGAGGAGAAGATGGAACCCGCGGAACTGATCGCGCTTTTACGAGTATCTCTCGATTACGACCGCTATATAACCGACGACGACGTGCCGAGCCCCGATGACGTCAAGATAGGAAATCTCAATCAACTTCAGCTCTCCGCAGCGAGATACTCTTCAATAGAATCATTCTTAACCTACACCGACACCTTTCAGGACGAATCGGTCAATGACAAGGACGGTGTGTCTTTAATGACCATTCACAAGTCAAAGGGGCTCGAATTCCCCGCGGTATTCCTCATCGGCCTCATTGACGGGATTATGCCCACGAAAAAAGGGGATATCGAGGAAGAAAGGAGGATATGTTTTGTCGGCATATCACGCGCCATGAAGCTTTTATATCTCTCCTGGTCGCATACGTACCTTGGCCAGGCAAGCGCAAGATCACCCTTCGTTAACGAGATCCTCGGAATAAAGCAGTAATTCCCTTAACCAACAGCAGCTCCATCACAATTTACAAAAACAATCAAAGGAGGAAAATTTAATGGGAAACCTCGTCGATACATTCATCATTACCCCGAAGAAACAGTGGGAACGGCTTTTATACGTGGAAACAAACAGCGGGACACTCGCCTCGCATGCGGAACGTGTCAATGAAAATGAGACACTTTTTTCAAACATTTAGTGTATTACTCCATCGCTTGCCGGTGACGGTTTGTTGATCCAAACGGCATCAGGGAGTACCATCGGTTTCGGCATCCTTCCCTTAAACCGTTCAGGA
>CAIQJW010000240.1 GCA_903872255.1 uncultured delta proteobacterium
GACATGGAAATATAAACGCAGTCTTTCTGATCGCGTGTCGACGGCAAAGATCGATGAGATCTATGATGAGGCTATCCGGGCCGGGGCAATAGGCGGTAAGGTCCTTGGTGCCGGCGGCGGAGGGTTCATGATATTCTTTGCGAAACCGGAAAGACATGCCGCAATCCGGGAACGCCTGAAAAGCCTTATCCATGTCTCTTTCGACTTTGATGATTCGGGAAGCCGCGTCGTCTTGTATCAGCCGAATGGACTCTAGATCTCATGAACAGGACAGATAAAATATATGTTGCCGGGCATACCGGCCTTATCGGATCCGCGATCGTCCGTCGCCTTGGCAATGAAGGATTCGTCAATGTTATTAAGGTCATCCATAAAGACCTCGAATTGACGGATGCCGCGGCAGTAGATAGATTTTTTGACGAATACAGGCCTCAATATGTCATTCTGGCCGCAGGAAGGGTCGGCGGTATTATTGAGAACCAGACATACCCCGCTGATTTCATAAATGAGAATCTGGCGATCCAACTCAATGTGCTTAAGGCTGCTCACCGGTCAGGCGTACATAAACTGATCCTTTTCGCCTCTTCTTGCATGTATCCCCGGGAATGTCCGCAACCCATGACAGAGGACGCGCTGCTGTCAGGTCATCCTGAGCCGACGAGCATTGCATACGCAATTTCAAAACTTGCGGGTATGCAGATGTGTCTTGCTTATAATCGACAATATGGCGTACAGCGTTTTATCCCTGTGATCCCAAACAGCGCTTTCGGCCCCAACGACAACTTCAACCCTGAATCAGGGCACGTTCTTTCGGCCCTGATGCGGAGATTTCATGAGGCGGCCATGAACGGCGCGCAGAGCGTGACTCTGTGGGGTACCGGAACGCCTCGCCGTGAATTTATTCATGCCGATGACATCGCTGATGCGTCCATCACCCTTCTCAGCAGGGATACGACGTCATTACAGTTGCCCGTCAATCTCGGTACGGGAAAGGACTTTTCAATCCTGGAACTCGCGGATATTGTCACCCGCGTGACGGGATATACCGGCTCCATAGAATGGGACGCGGGCAAACCGGATGGTGCGCCGAGAAAATTGCTTGACAGCAGCCGCATCCTTAATTTCGGTTGGAAGCCTGTTGTTGATTTTGAGAGCGGCTTGGAGGACACGTACCGATGGTACCTCGATAATGTTGCCAGTAGACCGAGTAACTGAAATTCGCTTATGAATAATAGTACAGTAAATCTGGATGAAAAATCACATTGGGTATGGAAAGAGACCCTGTCTATATACCGACGGGCGCCCGAGGTTCGCCTGGCGTCATCGCTTTCGTCCATTGAGATCTTTGTGGCACTTTATTACGGCGGCATACTGCGCTTTGATCCGAAGAGGCCTTTGTGGGAGGAGCGGGACCGCTGCATCATCAGCAAGGGGCACGGATCGATCTGCATGTACCCCGTCCTCGCCGACCTGGGTTATTTTCCCATCGATGAGCTCAAGAAGGTTTGCCGGTCCGGTGGGTTTCTCGGTGGCATACCCGATCCGGTAATACCGGGCTACGAGACCGTCAACGGTTCACTTGGCCACGGCTTGGGTGTGTCGGCGGGCATCGCCCTGGGCTTGCGGTGCAAGGGCAGCGATCGGAGCGTGTTCGTTGTGACAGGGGACGGTGAGCTGCACGAAGGCTCCAACTGGGAGGCCATTATGTTTGCCTCACATAACGCGCTCGATAATCTGAACCTTATTGTCGATAATAATCGCATAAGTATGCTCGGCTTCACGGATGAGATCGTAAGTCACCGCTCGTTGGCAGCGCGTCTTACAGCATTCGGCTGGAACTGCCGTGAGGTGGACGGGCATAACGTGACTGCTGTTCAGGAAGCTTTAATTCTTATGAAAGAGGAGCGGACCGGAAAGCCCAAGGCATTGATAGCCAATACGGTGAAGGGCCGCGGGGTCCCGGGCCTCGAGAATGCGCCGCTCTCCCATATCCTGAACCCCAAGTTGGAATTGATCGATGAACTGCTGGAGAGGGAAGAATGAGTATGAAGCCTCTCGCCATGCGCGACGCCCTGCTGGACCGTATTTGGCAGGCTATGGGCGAAGACCGGAGCATTTTTTTCATAAGCGCTGATTTCGGGTCCCCGGTTCTTGACAGGATCAGGGCCGATTTTCCTCAGCGCTTCATCAATGTCGGCATTGCGGAACAGAACCTGATCAATGTTTCTGCCGGGCTGGCATTAGAGGGGTATACCGTCTTCGCGTATGCCATCGCTCCTTTCATAACCATGCGGTGCTACGAGCAGGTCAGGACGAACCTCGCCCTGCTTTCAGAAGTACGGCCCATGAACGTGAGCCTGATCGGCGTGGGGGCCGGTTACAGCTATGTTGTCTCGGGACCGACGCACCAGTGTTACGAAGACCTTACGCTGATGCGCGCTTTGCCCAATTTCAGGGTCTTATCGCCCTGCGACCATATCTCTGCTGCAGCCCTTTTTGACATCTGTTCGCTGTCCGGGGGCCTGAAATACCTTCGGCTTGATGCGCAGGTGCTGCCCGTGATCTATGAGACGGCAGCACCCGACCTCAATGCCGGCTTTCATGTCCACCGCAACGGCACTGACATTTGCCTGGTGGCAACCGGGTATATGGTGCATACGGCCCTGAACGCCGC
>CAIQJW010000241.1 GCA_903872255.1 uncultured delta proteobacterium
TCATACGATTACGACAAGTTCGGCAGAATTAGAACGAGCAGGGACGAGAATGGGAACGAGACCTTCTCCATGTATGACGAATTTGGCCGGCTGAGCTATGTAAATTATCCTGATGGAGGTTCGGACCGTTTCGTGTATACCGATTACGACGGCAGCGCGAACCCGCAATCCGTGCGTAAAGAGATCAAGGTGGGCGGAGCCTGGGAATTCGCATCGAAAGAGTATTTTGACGGCTTCCGGAAGGTGGTTGAGTCGGTAAGGCCCGTTGGGGCCGGTTCTTTCTCGATAACCAACACGAACTACGATTACGCGGGCCGCAAGGGCTACGTGCTGGGTCCCTATACGGCCGGCACATACAGTTTCATCGCGAACCCTTACCTGTCGCGATACTGCGATTTCGGTATCAAAGGCTGCCGTCGTCAGTGGACCATGTATGACGACAGGGGGAGGCTTTCCTCGGTAAAGAAAAGCATCAACCAGAAATACCCCTGGCTCGTCGAGACCGCCGATACCCAATACGAATACCCGGACCTGCGCACGGTGAAGATCACCGACCCGGATGGTAAAGTGAGCCATGAGTTCTTAGACGACATCGGCAGGATCATCAAGAAAACAGACGGCAACGGCTCGCCCACGTATTACACCTACAATGCCGCAGGCGACCTGACGAGCATCACCGGCCCCCTGGGAGAGAAGTCAAAAGCCACGTTCACCTATGACCTGAGGGGCATGAGGACATCCATAAAAGGGCCGGCCGGCGACACCTGGACATACCCGCTGTATGACAATAACGGCAACCTTAAGGGGGAGATCGGTCCCGCCGGCGAGACTGTCAATTACACCTATGACAGCATGGACCGGGTGACGAAGATAGAGTACACCAAGACGGGCATGCAGACGAAAACGATCACCTATACCTATGATAATGATAACGTGACCAACGGGAAGGGACGCATCTACACGTCCTATCACAGCGACGGTGCCGGCTACACGTACAATTACGACAGGATGGGGAGGGTTACAAAGGAGGGCAAGACACTGTATCTGACCCCCTACAGTTTCTCGGTAAATTATGTAACGTCCTATGCCTATGACACGGCAGGCCGCCTCGATTCAATAACCCACCCGGACGGCACCGTTGTCTATTATGACTACGTTCCCGGATCGCAGCTCGTCAGCGGTGTCACCCTGCCGCACGGCCAGACGGCCGATTTCACTTACAGGGCCGGGAACAAAATCGAATCCGGAAACTACGCAAACGGCACGAGGACCGTCTACTATTATTACCCGGAAAGCTCGAGGCTCAAAGATGTGTGGACTACAAATTCCAGCGGCGCCATATTGCAGGGCTGGAAGTATACCTATTACAATTCCGGGGACATGAAAACGAAGAATGACCTGGTAAGCAACAAGACCCTTACATACTCTTACGACAACCTGCACCGCCTCCTCACCGAATCGAGCAGCATTGACAATGACAGCTATTCCTACAAATACGACCTGGGTGGCAACATGACCGAGCGATCGGAGAAGTATCAAAGCTACAATTACAGGTACAGCACCGAGCGCCCATACCTGCTCACGAATGTTTCATCGGGAACCGGGAGTTATGCTGTCACCAGCGATACATCGGGAAATACTACCGAACAGCCCTGCTTCATTCCCTCGCCCCGACGGCTTGTTTCTTACACCGTAGGTGGAATGATCGATAAGATAGATTATGCCGGATATGAAGCGGCCACGGTCAAGTTCGCCTATGAGCCGAGTGGTGAAAGGGCCGCCAAGTTCAAGTATAATTTCAAATCATCAACCCTCAAAGACTGGAACCATTATGTTTCCCCGGGCTACATGGTTGACCGGTTCTCGAAGGTGAAGTATTTCTCCGTCGGTGACCGCAAAGTTGCCGGGACGGATAAAGACGGCAATGTCGTGTGGTTCAATCACGACCACCTCGGGAGCACAACCCTGGTGACCGACAGCGCCGGGGCGAGGCTTGAGCGCGCGGAATACACCCCCTTCGGTGCTTTCCGCCGCGGAAAATCTGCGTTGACAAATACCGATTACATGTATACGGGACAGGAATACGACCGGGAAGAATTCCTCTATAATTACAGGTCCCGCCTTTACGACCCGGAAATCGGCCGTTTCCTGACGCCCGATGCGGTCATCCCGGAACTCTACAACCCGCAGGCCTTGAACCCTTACAGTTATGTGGGGAACAACCCGACGAGATACACGGACCCGACCGGACAGGTGTGGGAGGATGAAATCGATGAAGCCCAACTGCATCTTACGCACATATTCACCCTGTTTACGGGTGGCCATGTCGAACCGGCCGGCGAGTATGAGACGTATCTGCGCAATGTCTGGGCCCAGGCTTACGAGAATTTGTTTGTACTCCGTATGTTCAGGTGGACTGGAGGGCTTGCGGCAGGCCTTCATAATGAGGCCGTGAGGCTCAGGGCCAACAACAATGCCTTTGATAATTTCCAGGCGCTATTGTGGGATGTCCAGACGAATAATATTTTACTACAGCTCAACGCTATTGGCCTGCCGCCGTATGTACATTTAAACATGGTCGCAAACAACGGGGAAACTCCCGCACAAATTACGGCAAGGGTTGGTGCTGCTGAAGCTCAAGTCCTTCAGAATACCCTTAATGCGAACGGACTGGGAAACCTGGGAGGACTCGTGGGCCAGATCTTTGCCAATCCGGTTGGACCTTATGGCCAAAACTTCCGGGACAGGCTCAGGCTCAACATGCCCGAACGCCTGCTGACCCCGTTCCATCCTGCCAATCGTGGCGGGAATGTAAACTTTGGGCCCGACAAGTTCCATTTCATACCGTAACTCCTTTTGACGGTGAAAGAAAAACCCCCGGCATTTCTACCGGGGGCCGTTTGACGTTCTTCATGGGCTTTGTTCGCTTCCACTCTGTGATCTTGTTCGCTTCTACGCTATGACCCCACCTCAGTTATCACAATGGATGATCTGCACATCATCGTCATCTAAGATTCCCGTCAGTAAGGTCATCGATGCCATGCTCCTTCAGGTTGGTGCAACCAACATGATAAAGGTTGCCACCGTTCGTACCACGAATACTTCTACCAAGTTCACGGCCATATCGACCTCCGTGCGGAACTATTTGGAAGCCTCAACAACCGTTTGCCCCCCGCCCTGAGAGCCCTGGTGCTTGAGATAAGGGTCCTGAACCTCTCCCAGACGCACCGTGGATTTAGAAGAACGTCTAGAGAAGTATACACCATATCAGTCGATTTGTTATCTATTATCCTCAAATTATCTTGAATGTGGTTCTGTAGGCTCTGGTTCTCCCAAATGCCGACCACCATCCAACGCCGGGCGGTTCTATTTTCTCTGGGTTGATGCCGCTATGCAATTAATTGTTTTCGCCGCCCTGTCAGAAGCCATCAAAGACGTTTACGCCACGGTCAGGAAAGGTCGAAACGGTCAAGGTTCATTACTTTGTTCCACGCCGCTACAAAGTCATGCAGGAACTTCTCCCGGGAGTCGTCGCATCCGTAGACTTCCGCCAGGGCCCGCAGTTCGGAGTTCGAACCGAAGATCAGGTCGACACGGGTGCCGGTCCACTTGAGCGCCCCCGATCGGCGATCACGACCTTCGAATACGCCATTGTCTTCGGCGGTTGCCTTCCACGTCGTGCTCATGTCGAGCAGATTCACGAAGAAGTCATTGGTGAGCGCCTCCGGCCGCTTGGTGAAGACGCCGTGCCGGGACCCTCCGAAGTTTGTCGTGAGGACGCGCATGCCGCCCACTAGTACTGTCATTTCGGGTGCGGTGAGGGTCAGCAATTGTGCCTTGTCAACCAGCAACTCCTCGGCCGATACGGCATAGCGGGCCTTTTGGTAGTTGCGGAAACCGTCCGCGATCGGCTCGAGCATGGCGAAGGAGGCCGCATCGGTTTGCTCTTGAGAGGTATCCATGCGTCCCGGCGTGAAGGAAACCGTCACCTCGTGACCGGCATTCTTGGCAGCCTGCTCGACGCTCGCGCAACCGGCCAGAACGATCAGGTCAGCCAGGGATATCTTCTTGCCGTCGGACTGCGCACTGTTGAACGCGGTCTGGATGCCTTCCAGGGTCTTGAGGACCTTCGCCAGCCGGGCAGGCTGGTTGACTTCCCAATCTTTCTGCGGCGCCAGACGAATGCGGGCACCGTTGGCACCGCCGCGTTTGTCGGAACCACGGAAGGTGGATGCCGACGCCCAGGCGGTCGAAACCAGCTCCGACACTGACAGGCCGGAAGCCAGGAGTATGCCCTTGAGGGACGCAATGTCCTGTGCATCAATCATTTTGTGATTGACGGCAGGGATGGGGTCTTGCCAGGTGAGCTCTTCTGCCGGAACCTCCGGGCCGAGATAGCGTGCTCGAGGGCCCATGTCGCGGTGCGTTAGCTTGAACCACGCCCGGGCGAACGCGTCCGCCAACCGGTCCGGGTTCTCCATGAAACGCCGTGAAATCTTTTCGTATACGGGGTCGAACCGCAGGGCAAGGTCCGTGGTCAGCATGGATGGCGCGTGACGCTTTGACGGGTCGTGCGCATCCGGCACCGTGCCGGCCCCTGCGTCATCCTTCGGCGTAAACTGGTGCGCACCGGCCGGGCTCTTCGTCAGTTCCCATTCGTAGGTGAACAGGATCCGGAAGAAGTTGTTGCTCCACTTCGTTGGTGTGTTGGTCCAGGTGACTTCCAGGCCACTGGTGATCGTGTCGGCACCTTTTCCCGTGCCAAAGCTGCTCTTCCAGCCCAGGCCCTGCTCCTCGATACCGGCGGTTTCCGGCTCCGGGCCCACCAGTGAAGCATCACCGGCACCGTGGGTCTTGCCGAAGGTATGGCCGCCCGCAATAAGGGCCACCGTCTCCTCGTCGTTCATCGCCATGCGAGCGAAGGTCTCGCGGATATCCCGCGCCGCAGCGATCGGATCCGGGTTGCCGTTCGGGCCTTCCGGGTTCACGTAGATCAGGCCCATCTGAACGGCGGCGAGGGGATTTTCGAGTTCCCGGTCACCGGTGTAGCGCTTGTCTGCTAGCCACTCGCTTTCGGAGCCCCAGTAGGTATCCTTTTCCGCCTCCCAGATGTCTTCACGCCCGCCGGCGAAACCGAAGGTCTTGAAACCCATCGATTCCAGGGCGACGTTGCCGGCGAGGATCATCAGGTCGGCCCAGGAAATTTTCCGGCCATACTTCTGCTTAATCGGCCAGAGCAGTCTGCGTGCCTTGTCGAGGTTCACATTGTCAGGCCAGCTGCTAAGGGGTGCAAAGCGCTGACTGCCGCTGCCTGCGCCGCCGCGTCCGTCGCCCACGCGGTAGGTGCCGGCGCTGTGCCACGCCATACGGATGAATAAAGGCCCGTAGTGTCCGAAGTCCGCCGGCCACCAGTCCTGCGACTTCGTCATCAGTTCACGGAGGTCCTTCTTCACGGCCTCCAAGTCGAGACCCTTGAACTCCTTAGCGTAGTTGAAACCTTCGCCCATAGGATTGGACCTGGAGGAATGCTGGTGCAGGATATCCAGTTTCAACCGGTTCGGCCACCAGTCAATGTGTTTGGGAATTCTACCCGTTCTTTCTTCATCCATGATGTTTACTCCTTTTTTCCGTCATTTTTAGCAGTAGCCGTAATATTCCAGCCTGGTGTCAAGGGGGCCGTGATGAGAGCACGCATAGGTACGGCCCCCGGCAGTTTCAACATGAAGTGCCCCTCACTTTACAAGTATTGCAGATTGTGGCAAAAAATAGAAGGCCAGGATTGATTAAAGTGGCAATTTGTCGCTTCTTGTCCATGGCAAATCTACTGCCCTCCGGCCCTCCGGCAGAAGGGCTATTCTCAATTGTATCTTCGAGGGTATACCCGGCAGCATGATTGTGGTATAATGCCGTACAAATCGAAGCCTCCGCATAAAGGATCTTAAACAACTATGGGCAATGAACCGAACAAGATTATTTACTCCATGATCGGGGTAAGCAAATATTACGACAAAAAGCCAATTTTAAAGGATATCTATCTCTCCTATTTTTATGGAGCAAAAATTGGCGTTCTTGGCCTGAATGGGTCCGGAAAAAGCTCCCTTCTCCGTATTCTGGGCGGAGTAGATAAAGAGTACAATGGCGAGGCGGTCCTTTCTCCAGGTTACACCGTTGGACTCCTTGAACAGGAGCCGAAGCTGGATGACAAAAAGACGGTGAGGGAGACGGTAGAAGAGGGGGTACATCAAATAGTAGATGCCCTGAAGGAATACGATCTTATTAATGAGAAATTCGCTGAACCCATGACGGACGATGAGATGAATAAGCTTATCGAGCGACAGGGTAAAGTGCAGGAGAAGCTGGAAGCGTGGGATGCATGGGACCTTGATTCGCGCCTTGAGATGGCCATGGACGCCCTGCGCTGTCCTCCGGGAGAAACTGAGATCAGCATCCTGTCCGGAGGAGAGAAACGCCGTGTCGCCTTATGCAGGCTGCTCCTCAAGAAACCGGATATTCTCCTTCTCGACGAGCCGACCAACCATCTCGATGCAGAGACCGTGGCCTGGCTTGAACACCACCTGCAAAGCTATCCGGGTACAGTCATTGCGGTGACTCATGACCGTTATTTCCTCGACAATGTGGCCGGCTGGATACTGGAACTCGACAGAGGGCAGGGGATCCCGTGGAAAGGGAATTATTCCTCCTGGCTGGAACAGAAGAGAAACCGTTTGCAACAAGAAGAGAAGTCGGAAAGCGAGAGGCAGAAGACGCTGCAGCATGAGCTTGAGTGGATACGCATGTCGCCCAAGGGACGCCATGCAAAAGGGAAGGCCCGTATCAATTCTTACGAGGAGCTTCTTAGCCGAGACACTGAAAAAAGTTTTAAAGAACTTGAGATCTATATCCCCCCGGGACCCCGGTTGGGTAACGTCGTTATTGAAGCCGATAAGGTGGACAAGGCATACGGCGACAATATTCTTATCGAGGGAATGAGTTTTTTCCTCCCCCCGGGAGGAATCATAGGGGTTATCGGACCGAACGGGGCAGGGAAGACAACCCTTTTCCGCATGATCACCGGCCAGGAACAGCCTGATTCGGGTACCTTCAGGATCGGAGAAACCGTAAAACTTGCATATGTCGATCAGAGCCGCGACGTTCTCGATCCGAGCAAGAACATCTGGGAGGTTATTTCCGGCGGCGACGACACTGTTCAGTTGGGCAAGCGACAGGTAAATTCGCGGGGCTATGTAGCACGCTTCAATTTTTCCGGGGCTGATCAACAGAAAAAGGTTTCCATGCTGTCAGGAGGAGAGAGGAACCGCGTCCACCTGGCCCGCATGCTGAAGGAAGAGGCCAATGTCCTTCTCCTTGACGAGCCGACCAATGACCTGGACATAAATACCCTGCGTGCCCTGGAAGAAGCATTGGAGAATTTTGCCGGTTGCGCCGTGGTCATCAGCCACGACCGATGGTTCCTCGACCGCATCGCTACCCACATGCTCGCTTTCGAGGGTGACAGTAAAGTGATCTGGTTTGATGGAAATTATTCCGAGTATGAAGCGGACAGAAAAGCCCGTCTCGGCCCCGCCGCAAACCAGCCCCACCGCATTAAATACAGACACCTGACCAGAGGCTAAATATTCCTGAAGTTCTCCGTAGTTGTCCATCCTTGACATTCGTCGTCTGAAGAGAATAACATTGATAAATTGCAGATGGCCCTGCAAGAACCTTTTTGATGATTCATGAAGTGTCCTGCTGTTGAAAGGAGTGCAAATGAGAAGATATTTGTCGGTCCTTTTTACTCTTGTATTGTTCTTTATCGTTCTGATCTCCTTTTGCACGGTCACCACGGCGGCAACCCGGCAAAACAGGCTTGACGCCGAGGACGAAGGTGACGCCGAGGACGAAGCCCCTGTCCCCCCGGGTTCGGGATACGCATTCACCGTGGAAAGAGGAACTCTCACCATGCGTGACGGCGTTACGCTGGCCGTCTCCTATTGGATGCCCAAAGCAAAAAGGGCCGGGGAGAAATTTCCTGTTTTCTTTGAAATGAACGGCTACCGAAAGGATGACCTGTGTTATCTGTCGTGGGATTACCCCGTCGGCGCCTACTTCGCGAGGCACGGATACGTGGTCGCGAAGGTGGACCTCCGGGGCACCGGCGACAGTACCGGGGTGCTTCCGGAAGCGGAGTACTCTGAGCAGGAGCTCGCCGACGGTGTGGAGATCATCGACCAGCTCTCCAGAAAATCGTGGTCGAACGGAAAGGTGGGAATGTACGGCCTTTCCTGGGGGGCATTCAATTCCTTCATGATCGCCCGGCGCAAACCTCCCGCCTTAAAAGCCATTCTGATCGCCCACGCTTCCGATGATCTCTACTATCAGGATGTCCATTTCATCGATGGTGTCATGCATACCGATGTATGGGAAGCGATGATCGATACCTACAACGCGCTCCCGGACACACACAGATATGCCCTGACGCCGGAATTCTTCGCCAACCGCTTCGATCAGCCCCCCTGGCATTTTAAATGGAAGGAAAACCTTTCCGATGGCCCCTTCTGGCGCAAAGAATCTCTGCGGTTCCAGCCCGGCACGGAGATACCGGTGTATATCATCGGGGGGCTCCTCGACGGGTACCGTGATACTGTTGTACGACTGTTGAATTCACCGAATAAACAGGTAAAAGCGGACATAGGCCCGTGGAAACACGAATGGCCGAACACCGGGACTCCGGGCCCAAACTACGAATGGAGAAGGAAGGCGCTGAAATGGTGGGACCATTGGCTAAAGGGGGTTGATAACGGCATCATGAACGAACCCCGGTTCATGGTCTTTATGAGGGACAGCGTTCCGCCTTCGGAAGACATCACTACCACCCCGGGACAGTGGCGGTGCGGCAACTGGCCCGTGGGTGGAATTAGAGAACACCGGTTCTACCCGGGGGAAAACCGAAGGCTGGCCCCGTCCGCCCCGGATAAAGCTAAGCACTACACCCTTGTATACAGGGCCGGTGCGGGGACCGGCATTCACGGATGGTGGGGAGAGACGAGCGGGGATATGTCCTCTGACGATGAAAGCAGCATGGTCTTTGATTCGGAGCCGCTGAAAGAATCCATTGAGATCATGGGGCTTCCCAGGATAAACCTGCTTGTTTCAGCCGACGCTCCGCTTTACCAATGGTCGGTAAGGCTGGAAGATGTATGGCCCGACGGGAAGGTTTCGCTCGTCAGCGGGACCCTCATCAACCCGGCCGATCGGAAAGATCGTCTGAAGCAGTCTGCGCTGGTGCCGGGCGAGAGGACCAAACTTACCGGGGAAATTCACTTTACGACCTGGCAGTTCAGACCAAAGCATAAGATCCGCCTGTCCATTAGCAACGCCCAGTTCCCCATGGCCTGGCCGACTCCATTCAAAGGTTCCACCAGGCTTTACCCGGGGCCCGATACGAGCATCGACCTGCCTGTCGTTGAAAAGAACACTCTCACCAGGAACTGCGATCTCCCCGGACCCGAGAAGGAGGAATGGCCTTCCGACGCGTCCTATACGGAGGAGGACGAAGGGAAGCTTTCAAATATCGACTACAACCCGAAAACGGGTGCCGCGGTCTACACATGCGGGATCAACCAGCGGATGACGATAAGGGGCACGAAATACCACCTGCAGGAAAAAAACACCTGGAAAGTGAACGACAAGGACCCGGCTCGCGCGACCTATGAGGCGGTGACAAATTATACGATCCGGCTAACGGGTCGAGAACTTCGCCTTAACGGTACATTCCGGATGTCTTCGGATGAGAAGAATTTTTATTTGACGGTGACCCGGGAATTATTAGAAGCAAAAAACCTGATCCGGACAAAGAAGTGGGAAAAAACGATCCCGCGAAAAAACCAGTGATGGGGGAACGCCGGGGGATCAGTATCTAATTTTGGTGTTCTTTCAATAGTCTGTCCATTTCCTGTTGGTAGAGGGCGTGGAACTCATGAGACTCATATGTGAGCTGCGGGTTGTTTTGAAGAATTTCGGAGGCGACCTTGTCTCTAAGACTGGACTGGCGCTCCCGGTCTCCAGGATACATTATTTCCGCAGCATCGCCCTGACTGCCTTTATGTTTGATATATCGGGCCAAGGGAATGGCAAGATAAACGAGAAGAACGATGACGGCCAATCCTGTCAGAGTCATTATGAAGATTACCATAATATGCCGACAGTATATCACCGGTCGCCGCCGGGTGCAATTCAAGCACGCCGGCCATCTTCACGACACCCCGCAAAATACCGGATTGAACTTGACCTGCCGAATTAAATCTGATAATTGAATGATTACTTAAGAAATGGAAGAAGATCATCGCCCATGGGGTTGTTACATCGTTCTTGCCGACGAGTCCGGCCATAAGGTCAAAAGGATCATTGTCAATCCCGGCCAACGGATAAGCCTGCAAAGGCACCGGCACCGTTCGGAACACTGGTACATAATTGCAGGGGCGGGAATGGTGAGGAACGGTCCCGATGAAATAACTGTTAAAGCCGGGATAAGCGTGGATATTCCCCGGCAGTCCTGGCATCGCATAAGCAATAGCGGTGATAGGCCCCTGGTTTTTATCGAGGTCCAAGCGGGAGATTACCTGGGGGAAGATGATATTGAAAGGGCCGAGGACGATTACGGCCGCCTGAAAGAAAGCTAGACTCACGATTTGCTTGTCCCTTGAGCCCGCTTAACGGTATAATCGAATCGAATGAAATACATACAGGCCATTAGATCCCGCTTGGCGGCCAGCTGGCAGCCGCTTCTGGCAGCCGCGCTCCTCTGTGTTTTCGTAAGTGTAATAGTCGGGAACCTTAATCGGCAAGAAGAAGACAACCTGCGCAACGAGATCCGGACGGAGGCCGAGAACCTGGTGGGCCATATCAATGCCGACCTGAGAAATCGTTTCTCGGTCTTGCAGAGAATGGCGAGAAGATGGGATGTCCACAAAAGTGTGTCAAAGAAGGAATTTATCGATGATGCGCAGGCCTATCTTTCCCATGACCCCGGTTTTCAGGCTATCGAATGGGCCGACAGGGATTTTATTGTACGCTGGGTCGTACCTTTTCAGGGTAACGAGCGGGCGCAAAACCTTAACCTCGCGTTTGAAAATGAACGCCGCGCGGCTCTCGAAAAGGCAAGGGACAACCGGGTGCCGACCGGGACCCTGCCGGTCTATTTGGTGCAGGGAGGGAAGGGGTTCCTGGGATTTTTCCCGGTTTATGTCCGAAACCGGTTCGAAGGGGTTGTTGTAGCCGTTATCCGGGTCAATGAATGGCTCAATTATGTTTTCAGCTTCAAACAATACCGTAAATCTGACAAATTTGTTATTTCTGTTTATCTGGATGGTGTGCCGGTCTTCAGGCAGGCAGGCTGGGATGGTTCCCGGAATGCCGAATATGACACGGTTGCGAAAACCTGGGTCATCGACCGCCGCCTGACTGTTCATATTCGGCCAACCGACGCATTCATCAGTCAAAGCAGAACAATTTTACCCGGGCTGACCGCGGCGTTTGGTTTTCTTCTGTCCATTCTCGTTACGCTTATTTTGCATCTTCTTGTCGAACGCAAAAAAGCGGCCGATGAGCTCCAGGATACCCTGTCGCAGGTAAACCTTCTTCTCGATTCTACGGCAGAGGCGATATACGGTATTGACCTTAAGGGTAACTGCACTTTCGCGAACCCCTCAGGCCTGAGAATGCTCGGATATGAAAATATAGAGCAGCTGCTGGGAAAGAATATGCATAACCTGATCCACCATTCATATCCGGACGGCCGCTCCATGCCCGTGGAAGAATGCCGCATATACCGGGCATTCCGTGAAGGCACCGGTATGCATTATGACAAGGAGGTCTTTTGGAGATCCGACGGGACCAGCTTTCCTGTCGAATACTGGTCGTATCCACAGGTAAAGAATGGCGTCGTGCTGGGGGCCGTGGTTACATTCAACGACATTACCGAGCGTAAAGAGGCTGAAGACAAATTGCGTGCCGGCGAGGAGCGCCTGCGCAACATTACCGATTCAGCCCGGGATGCTATAGTGATGATGGATTCGCGGGGGACCATTTCCTATTGGAATCCGGCAGCGGAGGACATTTTTGGATATAGCGCCGACGAGGCGCTCGGGAAGGACCTGCATGACCTTCTTTGCCCTGAGCGTTATCTGGGCGCGTACCGCAAGGCATTTTCGGAATTCCGGGTCACGGGCCGCGGTAGTGCCGTTGGTACTACGCTCGAGCTTTTTGCCAGACGCAAGGACAACGAAGAAATACCGGTCGCCTTGTCCCTGTCAGCTCTGTGGCAGGACGGGGCGTGGCATGCCGTGGGGCTTATCCGGGATGTGACCGTTCAAAAGCAGACCGAGGCGGTATTGCAGGAAGCAAAGAAGGTCGCTGAGGCTGCCAACCAGGCAAAAAGTGAATTTCTTGCAACAATGAGCCACGAGATACGAACTCCCATGAATGCCATCATAGGCATGGCTGAACTTCTTGCCGATACGCCCCTGACACCGGAACAGGCCAGATATGTCGAAGTGTTCAGGGATGCGGGAGAAAACCTGATGAATATTATAAACGATATTCTTGATCTCTCGAAAATAGAGGCCGGCCGGATCGACATCGAATCGGTTGGTTTCGATCTCGAACAGATCGTACAAAAAGCGTGCCAGGTAATGGCCGTGCGGGCGTCTCAGAAGGGATTGGAATCTATCTGCCATATCTTGCCGGATGTGCCGGTTAATCTTATCGGGGACCCGGTTCGTCTTCAGCAGATCATTGTCAATCTTCTGGGGAACGCGATTAAATTTACAGAACATGGTGAAGTGGCACTGGAGATCAGGAATGAACTCTCTAAAATAAAGGATGACGGGGTGAGTCTGGAGTTTTCGATCCGGGACACAGGTATAGGAATACCCGCCGATAAACTCGATGCCATATTCGACAAGTTTACCCAGGCGGATTCTTCGACGACGCGCAGGTATGGGGGAACAGGCCTGGGATTGCCCATATCGCGTCGACTCGTTGAACTGATGGGTGGGACCCTGTCTGTTGAAAGCGAACCCGGTAAAGGGACACGATTCTTTTTCACTCTTTCTTTTTCCGTGCAGGAAGGACTGCACAAGGGAACGGACCAGGACCGGGGGATCGATATTCGCGATATGAAGGCCCTCGTGCCCCTTAATATCCTTCTCGTCGATGATTCCGAAGACAATCGCTTACTGGTCAGCTCCTTTCTCAAAAAATATCCCTATACGATACAGATCGCCGAGAATGGTCTCGATGCCCTCGATCTGTTCAGGAAAAACAGATACGATCTTGTCCTTATGGATATGCAAATGCCGGTTATGGACGGGTACACCGCCATGAAAGAAATACGGGCGTGGGAAAAAGAAAATGGATTGGAGCGCACGCCCATTGTCGCTTTGACGGCATATGCCCTCAAAGAGGAGATGCAGAAAAGTATTGATGCCGGATGTGATGCGCATTTAACAAAACCTATCAGTAAAGCGACACTCCTTGAAACAATACATGCGTATGCTAAAATATAGAGCTTCCTATCTCTCCTGATAAAAATAGAAATGTATCCAACTTTATCAAAGTTGAGCCTAAGCTTACCGCTGATGCTGTTCTCGAGAAATCCACATCGCGGGCGATGACGGGGCCAAAGGGATGCTCGAAATGTTTGAGGCAGGCGCATATACCGTTGCCCGGGACGAGGCCGCCTGCGTTGTCTTCGGAATGCCCAAAGAAGCTATCAAGCTGGGGTCCGTAAAAACCATAACACCTCTGGAAACTATAGCCGGAGTGGTAATGCGCGAAACGCGGTAAAAGATTGGTCCATGTTCAAAGTTCAAAGTTCCAGAAAGAAATTCTTTTTTTAAAATGGCTGGTCTGAAGTGCGAAGCGCTTCTTTCTTTATGTTCTTGTAATTCCCCCCTTGCTTTGCAATAATGAGACATATCAAACCTGAAGAAACTCAACGAAGAGCTATCCATACTTTCCGGATATACGGTAGTGATGAGGCATATCCTGTTATGGATCGGGAGGGTGGATAATAGATGCGGAATATAACGAAATAAGCCGGTAAAAATTCGCAGGAGGCAATGTGATGGATTGTAAAGATGCGGAGACTCAGGACCTCATGGTCCTATCCGCCGAAGATGTTCGCACGGGTCTTAACGCCGATACCATACGGCGCGCTATTCTGGAAAACCTTAATTTTATTCAGGGCCGCATACCGCGTATTGCGACAAAAAACGACTGGTACATGGCTGTCGCGTATACGGTGCGGGACCGGATGCTGAGCCATTGGGTCCGTTCCACGGAAGAGCTGCGCCTGAGCACGCGGGCAGTCTGTTACTTTTCGGCTGAGTTCCTGATGGGACCGCATCTTGCCAACGCAATGATCAATCTGGGGATCTACGATAAGACGAAGGAAGCTGTCCTCGAACTTGGGCTGGATTTTGATGAACTGATAGCGCAGGAGACGGAACCGGGCCTCGGGAACGGAGGCCTCGGCAGACTCGCCGCATGTTTTCTGGATTCCATGGCAACCCAAAAGATCTATGCGCTCGGGTACGGCATCAGGTATGAGTTCGGGATCTTCGATCAGGAGATCGTCGACGGCTGGCAGCGCGAAATAACAGATAAATGGTTGGCCCTTGGCAATGCGTGGGAGATAGCGCGCCCGGAAATTACATATTATGTTCAGTTTGGCGGCCGGGCGGAACATTATAGCGATGAAAAGGGAAGGGGTTGCGTCCGCTGGATACCCGACCGGGTCGTAAAGGGAATGGCCTATGATACCCCGGTGCCGGGATATGATGTCGAGATAGTCAATATATTACGCCTTTGGAAATCAGAGGCCTGTGAATCATTTGATTTTCAGGCATTTAATACCGGAGATTATGTCGGTGCAGTTGAGGAAAAGATTGCCTCGGAGACAATATCAAAAATACTCTATCCCAATGACGAACAGGCATCCGGCAAGGAATTGAGGCTTTCCCAGCAGTATTTCTTCGTATCCTGCTCATTGCAGGACATGATCAGGATACATAGCCTGGCGGGCGGAAAACCGGAGAGTATCCATGAACGATATGCCGTTCAGCTGAACGATACGCACCCGTCAATTGCCGTTGCCGAACTGATGAGGCTGCTTGTCGATCAATATGCGGTCGATTGGGATGCCGCATGGGATATAACGAAAAAAACTTTTGCGTATACGAATCACACGCTTCTTCCGGAAGCCCTCGAGAAATGGCCGATATCGTTATTCGGTAGCGTCCTGCCGCGGCATCTCGAGATCGTCTACGAGATCAACCGGCGCTTTCTGGATGACGTACGGCGGGATTATCCCGGCGATGAAGACCTGGTCCGGCGCGTATCATTGATCGATGACACGGGTGAGGGGCATGTCCGCATGGCATATCTGGCCACCGTGGGAAGCCATAGTGTCAACGGAGTGGCAGCCTTGCATACAGAGCTATTGCAGAAGACCGTGATGAGGGATTTTCATGAATTATCGCCGGGGAAATTTCATAATATCACGAACGGGATCACGCCGCGCCGCTGGATGATGGTAAGCAATCCCGTCATGGCAGGGCTTATAACGGATGCTATCGGCGACGGCTGGATATGTGATTGCCAGAATCAGATCCGCAATCTTGAACCGTTTGCCGACGATCCGGAATTTAGAAAATCGTGGCTTGCCATGAAGCATCGGAACAAGCTTGATCTGGCAAAAGTCATTCAAGACCGGACGGGCATTACTGTAGATCATGAAAGCATCTTCGACATTCAGGTTAAGAGGATACACGAATACAAGCGTCAGCATCTCAGCGCCCTTCACGTTATCGCACATTACCTCAAGCTGAAGCGTAATCCGGAAGCGGATGTACCCGCGCGTACGGTGATCTTTGGCGGCAAGGCCGCTCCCGGCTATTTTATAGCGAAATTGATCATCAAATTGATCACGTCAATTGCGAACGTGGTCAATTCAGATCCTGAGACATCGGGACGATTGAAGGTCGTATTTTTCCCCGATTTTAACGTAAAGAACGGCCAGTTGATCTACCCGGCAGCAGACATTTCCGAACAGATATCAACTGCAGGCAAAGAGGCCTCGGGTACGGGGAATATGAAATTTTCAATGAACGGTGCACTCACGATCGGCACGCTGGACGGGGCAAATGTCGAGATCCGCGAAGAGGTCGGGCCGGAGAATTTCTTTCTGTTCGGTCTCAATGCCAGGGAGGTTTTTGAGCTGAGGTCAAAGGGTTACGATCCTCGACAGTATTATGAAGAAAATGCCGGGCTTCGGGAAGTGATCGACCTCATTGGCTCCGGTTATTTTTCCGGCGGGGACAAAAACATCTTCCGGCCGCTCATCGATTCGCTGCTCACGTACGACGAATATATGCTCTGCGCCGATTATCAGTCGTATATCGAATGCCAGCACGATATCACGGCTGCGTATGGCGACATCCATCGCTGGCTGAAAATGTCCATTATCAATGTGGCCCGGACGGGGAAGTTTTCATCAGACCGGTCCATCCTGGAATATGCCGGTAAGATATGGAACGTCACTCCGCTGCGGACACCTGGTCAGTAGAAAGTAAGGAGATATTTCCGTTGATTTATTTCCCGCAAACCCGTATATAGTTTTAAAAAGCAATACAAGTTTATGCCAAGAAGGGACCATGAAAAGATCTAAGGTGATCACGCTCGTTCTTCTAACGGGCACGCTCCTTATACCAGCTTGCGGCGATGAAGAGAACCTGAGAAACAAGTATTCAAGTTGGGATGACTGTATAGCTGACCACAAAGATCAATCGAAATGTGCACGGTCAGATGAGAGAACATCGAAGGGCGCGTACTACTATCACGGCCCCTGGTACACGGCATCGCGGTTCAGTAACACCTCCTATAATCCAGGTTATTCCAGCGGGAGAAGCGTCGGGGTCACCCGGGGCGGTTTCGGGTCTTCGGGGCATTCATCAGGTTCCTAAGAATATGCGGCGGATAAAACTCGACAGGATACGTGAGAGATGGCAAGAAAAGGTAGAGGATATCGGTTTCTACTATCATGAGATAGACGGGTCGCCCTATTGGGACGAATCAGCGTATTATCAGTTTACATCCGATCAGATAGATCATCTCGAAGAGGTCACCGACGATCTGTACGCAAAATGCAAGAGGCTCGTAGATTACGCTTTTCAGAATGATCTTGGCGACCGCATGGGCATACCCCGTGATTTTTTTGAATATGCCCGTGAATCGTGGCGCAACAGGGAGCCAACGATCTATGGAAGGTTCGATTTCTGGTGGGATGGCGTCTCCGATCCGAAACTTCTCGAATTTAATGCCGATACACCGACGGCCCTTTTTGAAGCGAGTGTCGTACAATATTACTGGCTTCAGGACATGTTCCCCGGTAAGGACCAGTTCAACTCAATCCATGAAAAGCTCCTTGATGTCCTTGGCGGAAAGATCCGGCGCTACTGTTCGTATGAAACCTTCTACACGTCGTCGGTCCGCGACAATCTCGAAGACCTGACAACAACCGAATACTTGAGGGATGTTGCGACGCAGGCTGGGCTCAAGACCGAACACATATATGTTGATGATATCGGATATGACAATGACAACAGGTATTTTGTCGACCTTGCCGAGAATCGCATGCGCTGCATGTTCAAGCTGTATCCGTGGGAGTGGATGATCCGCGAGGAGTTCGGGTCCCATCTTCTGGAAAAAAGCCTTGCGTTTCTCGAGCCTGCATGGAAGATGGTCCTGAGCAACAAGGCGATCCTCCCCTTGCTCTGGGAGATGTATCCCGGTCACAGGAACCTGCTGCCATCGTATTTTGAACCCCGGGCAGATGCGGTCACATACGTCGAAAAACCGTTTTTTTCGCGGGAAGGTGAGAATATCGTGGTCCGTCCCCATTTCAGCAATGCCAGGCCCGGGTCTATTTACCAGGAATATCGTCAATTGCCTGAGTATTCCGGGAACTATCCGGTCATCGGGTCATGGGTAATAGACGAAATGGCCGCCGGCATAGGCATACGGGAAGATACGGGTCCCATAACAAACAACATGAGCAGATTTGTTCCCCATGCTTTTGAATAATAAAGTTATGAAAAGAGGAGACAATAATGACACAACCGGCTGCAGATAAGGGCTTTGAATTCGGGGCGAAGGAAAATGAATTGCTCCTTAGGCTATCAAAAGATCTTACACGGCTCGGTATCGCAATCCTGATCGCAGGGATCCTGCTTGTGCTCTATCTGGCCGTTTCCTACATAGATCCCGTTGCCGTTGTTCAAGTGAGCGAAGCCCGTCATACCGCGCTGTCTTTTCTCGATTACATGGTTTGGGGACTTATCGCGCTTCTCGTCATTTATATGAGTATCACCATAATCAAACTGGCAATCCCCGTAAAACTGATCGCAACGACGTCAGGCCTCGACATACCGTATCTCATGAGTTTTGTAGAAAAACTGGGAACGCTTTCCCGGATATCCTTCGCAAGTCTGATAGTCATCTGCTGCCTTATGATAGTGAGTCTTGTCATGCTGATACTGGTGTTTTAGGGGCGGCTCAAGGTTCAAAGTTACGAGAACGAAGTTTTTACCGGTACATCAAGGCTTCTGTCCGGTACCAGGCGAGGACTGCATCAAATTCTTGGAGATATATCTTGGTTTCCGAAGGGATGGCTGATGCCCAGTTTTCCCCGTGTTTTTCCATGCTCCCTCGCGTTCTGCCTGGGCCGCAGTTGTATGCGGATGCAAGGAACCGTCCGAGGGCCGGGGGGTCTTCAAACAATCGTTGTTTCCGGGCATCACTCAAGACGTAGATGTCGGCGTCAAAGAGAAGAAAAGACGCCTTTGCCGCATTTTCGTGATCTTCCATTCCCCGCACAAAATCCCTGTTTAAACCTGCCTGGGGATAAAGGTTCACGATCCTCTTGTACGTGCCGGGCATGAACTGAAAAAGGCCCATTGCACCAGCCTTCGACCGCGAATAGCGATACGCGTTCTGCTTATTTGCGCCCAGGATAACGAGTGTCTCGTTGATAAGTTTCTCGGGAGTATATTTTCCGCTGGTAAACTTTCCGGGATCGATGTGTTCTATAATGGCAAGTACAAGGGACATATCATTATCAATAAAAGAATTGCAGGACCGTGGATTGACGCGCCTGCGGAGAAGATCGTTCTTCGCATCACTGATCACATTACGCAGATAATCGAGGCCGGCCTTCCTGACAGCCGGAATATCGATGCCCTCGGAATAGGGAGTGTATACGACCTCTTTGAAACCGCCTGCGCTGCGTACCGGCCTCTTAAGGGCAAGAACAATATGATGCTCCTGCGAGATGATCGTGAATTTTGTATTTACGCCATTTGCTTTGCCCGCTTCGATGACCGCATTTTCCGAGCGTGCGCCGAGCCTTGGATGGACCCTGACGATCTTGATCTCCCGTGTCGGCACATTTTCCACCGCAAGGAGAATCGTGAATTCGCCGAGCTCGGGTTTCCCGTACGTTACCTGGGTCCTATATTTCTGTCCCTTTTTCCCCTTCTTTCCCACCTTGATCTTCTTGACGGTCTTTGTCCTAACGACCTTAAAACCGCAGTTTGCCCGTTCAAGCATGGCCCGGGCCCGCGCGATATCCTCGAAAATATTAAAATTTATACTGTCTCTTTTACCGCCCGGGGAAGTTATTTCGATCGATTCCTCGACATCAGTCTCAATTTCTTCGTCGGTGTCGGTCATTTGTGCATACAGTGGGGCTGAAGCCTGGAATGAACCCAGAATAAAAGACAACAGAAGGACGAGTAAAAACACTTTACCGGTCAGGGTTTTCAGAGGTATTCCTTTCAATATTACTTTGTAGATTTTCCATCAATACAAATCCACAGACTCTTAAAATAAAGCCTTTTCCAGATAATTTTTCCGCCAGGAAAAAACTCGGGACAAGGCCCCGGTATGTTCATTGCGAATTGTTATTCACATGGCTCAAAAACATACTTTCCCGTCGTATCAATATAGCCCCATTTGTGCCCGGCCTGGACCCTCGCAAGCCCTTCAGAAAAACGGTCGGCGCCATCAAACTGTGCCTTTATGACCAGCGCACCTTCCCTGTTTATATATCCCCATTCCCCGTTGAGCTGGATTCGCGAGAGTCCTTCCGTGAATGGATATGCTGCTTCAAATTGAGGTTCGATCACCACCTTGCCGGAACTGTCGATAAATCCCCATTTTCCGTCACGGGAAATAGCAAAGAGCCCCGCCTTGTCTTTTTGCTCGATGTCCAGTTGAGAGTATGCGGCTGTCGAGGCAAAACACATGGCTATCACGGACAGCAGGATAGTTAATGAATATGCCCTGATCCTGGTTTTCATGACCTGCACCTCATGCAATAATATTAAAATGGCACTGGCCCCGGATCCGCGGAGCTGATCGACCGGGCCTGTGATGCCGGTTCCGTTTGTAATCATAGCATATCCTGGCCGCCCGCAAAAGGTTTAAAGAAGTTTCGAATAACCTGTGGACATAGAAATGGAGGCAATCTATTAGAAGACAGCCTTTGCCGGATCTTAAGGAGCGCATACCTCGAAATGAAGCCTGTTGGATGTCACATCGGCCAGGACAACCTTGATGGCGACCGTGTCGCCGATGCGATAGCTTTTGTGGGTCCTCGTGCCTATGATCCTGTACCGCTCTTCCTCGAAATGGTAATAATCATCAACGAGGCTTGAGACAAGGACGAGCCCTTCTACAAAGATGCCGGTAAGCTCTACAAAAAAGCCGAATGATGTTACGTGCGAAATGACACCCTCAAATGTCTCGCCAAGCTTGTCCTTCATATAAAGTATGCGGATCCTCTCCTCGAGTTCCCGCTCCGCGTCCATAACGAGGCGCTCCCGCCCGGACAGGTGACTGGCCATTGTTATGAGCTGTTCATCGGTATAGAGAAGTTCTTTCGTTCCTGCAAGGATGTTCTTGAGTATACGGTGGCAGACAAGGTCGGGATATCGTCTGATGGGAGATGTGAAGTGCAGGTAACTTTCCGAGGCGAGTCCGAAATGTCCCCGGTTAACGGCAGAGTATCGGGCCTGCTTCATTGACCTCAACAGGACCCTGTTGACGATAAATTCGTACTTTGTGCCGCAGACATTTGTGAGTACATCCTGAAGGGCCGTTGCTGTGCCTCTTTTTTTGAATCCTATGCCGAGGCTCTGGAGCAGGCGCTCAAAATCGCGAAGTTTTTCCTTTTCAGGTGGTTCGTGGATCCTGAAGAGCGCCGAAATGCCGCGACCTTCAAGGAAGCGGGCAACAGCCTCGTTTGCCGATATCATGAATTCTTCAATGATCCTGTGGGAGTTGAGCCGCTCGGCCCTAATGATTTGGCTGATACCTCCTGTAATATCGAAGATAACCGCTGGTTCGGGAAGGTCGAAATCTATGCTTCCCCTGTTTTCACGTAAACACGTTATGAGGGCGGCCAACTCGGCCATATTTTCGAGATCGGTCAGGCAGGGATCAAGTTTGCAGCGGACCTTCGCATCGCGGTTGACTGTGGCCGCCTCTACTGCCTCGTAGGTAAGCCGCATGTGGCTATTTATGATGGACGGGTAGAACGACGAACCCGTGATCCTCCCTTCGCGATCAAATCTCATGCTCGCTGTCAATGTGTATCGGTCTTCCAGTGGGTTTAAGCTGCATATCCCGTTTGAAAGCGCCTTGGGGAGCATGGGGAGCACCCGGTCGGGAAAATAGATGCTCGTACCCCGTTTATAGGCCTCTTCGTCGAGCAGGGACCCGGGTTTTACATAATGGGATACGTCGGCAATTGCCACGTGGAGGGTAAAGCCGCGCGATGTGCGTTCCACGGCCACTGCATCGTCAAAGTCCCGTGCGCTCTGGCCGTCAATCGTAACGAACTTGAGCTCCCGCAGGTCTTTCCTGCCTGCCGGCAGTATGTCCTGCGCAACGTTTGCGGCCTCATCCTCGGCGGCTTTACTGAAGCGCCGTACCAGCGAATGCTTGTATTCTATAAATTTCGTTATGGCCGTGAGGCTGGTGAGTGCGCCGATGACCTTTACGATCTTGCATTGAGGATCGGGTTTATCACCAGGGAATGCCGTTATCTCCGCAACGACAAGCTGACCGTCCGGGATATCTTTATCCCCGCCTATAACGCGATATTCTGTGTTATAACGGTAATCTTCAGGAGTAATATAAAGCTGATTATTATATCTCTTGGTAAACCCTATGATCTTGTTAGATTTACGAGAAATTACACGAATTATCTTGCCTTCAGGCTTGCCCCGGAAGTAATGGTCCAACCTCACCGTCACCCGGTCACCGTGCACGGCATTGTTAAAATTGCGCGACGAGACAAAAACATCACGCTGGCCCTCGGTATCGGGTATGACGAAACCGTTGCCGCTGCGGGTGCACCACAATGTTCCGGAAATAAGGTTCATTTCTTTGGTCAGGCCGAATCGTTTATTTTTAAGCTCGATCACGCGGCCTTTTGCTATGAGCGAATTAATGATTTTCATTAGTTCGCTGCGTTTCGGCCGGTCCTGGCTGAAGATATTCTCAAGCTCATCGATCCCGACAGGCCGCCGGGCATTTGAGAATATTTTCAATATATTGTCTTCGGTAACGGAGACCGGATCTTTTCTTTTGCGTTTCATACTATCGATACCTTAAATATCCTTATATCACGTTTGGCGGGTATATCCAAAAAGTTTGAATCGTACAGCATTGCTATTTGCCTGTTAAGACCATATAATAATTTTTGGGGCTTATATGGACTACAGCATAAAAATTGGCGGTGAGGCAGGGCAGGGGATCCAGACGATCGGCGATGTCCTTGGCAGGGTTTTTGCGCGGTCCGGATATCATGTCTTTACCAATCAGGACTATGAATCGCGGATACGGGGCGGGCATAATTTTTATCAGATACGGCTGTCGGATATGCCTGTGCGGGCGCCGAAAAGGGAGCTCGATATCCTTATTGCCCTCGACGGTGCATCAATAACCTTTCACCAGCCCGAAATGCGTGAAGACGGGACCATCATTTACGATTCCGCATTATTAATGAAAACCTTTGACGGGCCGCAATTTCTGGACATCCCGTTCCTCAAACTTGCGACGGATACCGGTGCGGGCAAGATCGCGGCGAACACTGTCGCGACAGGCGCTGTCCTCGGGATGCTCGGTTTTTCACTTGAGCCGCTGTTTGACATCATGGATATTATCCTGAAGAAAAAGGATGATGAGGCCCGTCGGCAGAACAGGCTTTCGGCTGTCGCGGGTCGCGATTATGCGGTCGCGAACTGCCAGCGCTGTTCGTTTACCCTTAGTCCGGCAGGTCCTCCAAAGATGCTCCTTCCCGGCAGCGAGGCGGTGGGATTAGGCGCCCTTGCAGGAGGATGCCAGTTCTACAGCGCGTATCCGATGAGCCCTTCAACGGGCATTATGGTCTATATCGGGGCAAAGGCAAAGGAATACGGAATAGTCATGGAGCAGGCAGAGGACGAGATCGCCGCGATCAATATGGCCCTCGGCGCGTCGTACGCGGGTGTCCGGTCAATGACCGGGACCTCGGGGGGCGGCTTTGCCCTGATGGTCGAAGGGCTTTCGCTCGCGGCTATTACCGAGACCCCCATTGTCATAGCCCTTGCCCAGCGGCCCGGGCCGGCCACGGGGCTGCCTTCACGGACTGAGCAAGCTGATCTTCTTTTCGCGCTTTATGCCGGCCATGGCGAATTTCCCCGCATTATATTTGCTCCGGGCGATCCGGAGCAGGCCATCCGGCTGACAGCAAAGGCCTTTGACCTGGCGCAGAAGTATCAAATCCCCGCCATAGTGATGACGGACCAGTATCTCGGGGACAGCCAGTGGACATTTGACAGTATTTCCCTTGACGGCATGGCCTTACGTGACTTTAGGGCAGGTACAGGAGAGATTGACCGGCTTGACCGATATATGCGGCATGCCTTTACGGAAACAGGTATATCGCCTTTTGCCATACCGGGAAAAACAAGGCATGTCGTTGTCACCGACAGTGACGAGCACACGGAAGCGGGACATCTCGTCGAAGACGCCCTGATACGCAGAAAGATGGTAGAGAAGCGGCTTTTTTGCAAGATCGAAGATATCAGGAAGGAAATTGCACCCCCTGCGTATTTCGGTCCTGAAAATGCGGCGACCGTTCTCATATCATGGGGATCGACATACGGTATTATCAGGGAGGCCGCGGAGAAATTGGCCGACGAGAGGGTCGGAATGCTCCATTTCAGCGAGATATACCCATTTCCGGGACGGGAAAAATTTGATTACACGGGTCTTCTCAACAGGGCCGACCGAAGGATATGCATAGAGAACAATGCGACATCCCAGTTCGCTCAGCTTCTCGAGGCGCAATCGGGATGCACGGTTACGGACAGGATGACGCGGTATGACGGCAGGCCCTGGCTGGTCGAGGAATTACTGGAGGAATTACGTGGCCGAACTTGAAAAATATCAGGGCGAGGCGCCTGCCTGGTGTCCCGGGTGCGGCAATTTTGCGATATTGCGCGCTTTCAAGGAAGCTCTTGCGGAAGAAAATATCGAGCCCGATCAACTCTGCATTGTGTCAGGCATAGGACAGGCGGGCAAATTTCCCCATTATGTCCGGTGCAACACCTTTAACGGCCTCCACGGACGTTCTCTTCCCGCAGCTACCGGGATCAAGCTTGCCAATCATAATATGCTGGTCATGGCTGTCGGCGGAGACGGCGATATGTACGGCGAAGGGGGCAATCATCTCCTGCATGCCATGCGGCGCAATATAGGCATCAAGGTTTTCGTTCACGATAACCAGATCTACGGTCTTACAAAAGGCCAGGCGTCACCGACAAGCATGGAAGGCATGGTAACGAAAAACCAGCCTTTCGGGGTTCTCTCCGAACAGTTAAACCCTATGGCGATGGCCATCTCTCTTGACTGCGGATTTGTGGCGAGGGGCTATGCGGGAGATTACATGCATCTTAAGGACCTGATGCGGGAGGCCATCCGGTATCCCGGGTTTTCCCTGGTGGACATACTTCAGCCATGCGTATCTTTCAATAAGATCAATACATTTGAATGGTATTCCAAAAGGGTTTACCACATAGGGGACGATCATGACCCTCTAGACAGGATCAAGGCGTTTACGAAGGCGCTGGAATGGGGCGACAGGATACCTATCGGCGTCATCTATCGCAATGACCGTCCCAGTTTTGAAAGCCGTGTTCCCGTTTTGAGCGATGGGCCGCTTGTCGACGCCAGGCCGGAATGGGAAACGCTCGAGAAGAAATTGGCTGAAACTTTACGCGAATTCTATTAAAATACATATCCAGTTGAGTTGAAATGAAATAAGGAGGAGGGCGCGATGAATCTCAAAGCTATTCAGAAGATCTGTTACGGGGTGTATATCATCAGTTCGAAGAAGGATGATAAGATAAACGGGCAAATAGCCAATACGGCTTTTCAGATCACATCCGATCCGCCGACCATGGCGATCAGTATCAACAAACAGAATCTGACCCACCAGTTCATAGAGTCAAGCAAGGTCTTTACCATATCGATCCTTTCAAAATTGGCCCCCATGA
>CAIQJW010000242.1 GCA_903872255.1 uncultured delta proteobacterium
CCTCAATGGGACGGGTGCGTGATGAGAAGAACGGGCCACGCACGATCGACCTCGATATCCTTCTTTACGCAAACCAGATCATAAACGAGGACACTCTGACGATCCCGCATAAAGAGCTTCACCGCAGAAGATTTGCGATCATGCCGTGCCTTGAGATCGAACCCAATCTTACCCTTACGAAACCGCTCGGAAGTTTCCTTTCCGAGATAAGTGAGGACCAAAGAATAACCAGGCTCGAAGGTGCCGGGTTTGACGAATCAGAATAATCCGGACCACATTCAATACTTTATTGCGTTGAAATGTGAAACATTCTTTTATGGTTTGATTATCACTTTGATCGATTCGCGGCCTTCGGAGACCAGCTCAAAACCACGGGCAATTTCATCGAGTGGAAGACGGTGTGTTATAAGGTCGTCGACAACAATTTTGCCCGAATCGATCAAATCCATCGCTTCGATAATATCCGGAGGCCCGCAGTAATACGAGGTAAGGATAGTAATCTCTTTCGTCCAGAAATCATTAACGGGCACAACAACCTTTTCGTCAGGTCCGGGAACGGCAAATAACACCACTGAGCCGCCTTTGTCAACGCATTGCCAGGCTTGCCCTACGGCCTGCGGCGCGGACGATGCAAGGATCACAATGTCGGCTTCGCGTGTATTTTCAGCTACAAGGCGGGCATGTACCTCATCATTGCCGTTTATTGCAGAATGTACCCCTATCCGGACGGCCATTTCAAGTTTTGCCGGGTTTATATCAACGGCAAATACCTTAAGCCCTTGAGCGACAGCGAGCTTGATATGCATGAGTCCCGACATGCCGCAGCCGATCACCATCACAGTTTTATCTTCTTCAACACCGGCAAGACGCTGCGCCCTGACAGCACACGCGAGAGGTTCAATAAAGGTGCTGCGCTCAGAGGTAATATTTTCAGGAAGAAGATAGGTTCCCTTCTCAACGAAAACGGCAGGGACCAGAACATATTCCGCAAATCCTCCGGGAAGGCGTTCCTTGATCCCGGTGCATTGCGGATAATGACCGCCGCGGCAGTAATGACATTCGCCGCATGGTATCTTCGGCGGAATGAATACCCTGTCGCCCGGCGAATATTTCTTCACTCCCTTTCCGGCTGATACCACTTCCGCACCGAGTTCGTGCCCCTGTATCAGGGGGGCTCTCGGCAACCGGTACCACTCTGCGATATCGCTTCCGCAAATACCGCATGCGTGGACCTTTACGAGCATTTCACCCGGACCGGGATGAGGGGTCGGGATATCCTGAATGCGAATGTCTCTATTGTTATACCAGTATGATACTTTGATATCCGGCCTCGTTCACGTGTCGCGTTATTTCTTTTTCTTCAAACTGTTATAGAGCTTCAGGGCTTCCTTCGGCTTCATGCCCTCGTGCACTACGGCGCCCACTGCCTTAATCATGGCAACCGGTGCATCGGACTGGAATATGTTGCGTCCCATATCCACGCCTGAAGCACCCTGCTCTATCGCATTGCAGGCCATGGTCAAGGCATCTAGCTCCGGTATTTTCTTGCCTCCCGCCATGACGATCGGGACAGGGCACGAGGCCGTCACGGTGTCGAAGTCTTTTTCAACATAGTACGTCTTTATATAATGGGCACCGAGTTCGGCACAGATCCGGCACGCAAGCTGAAAATACTTCGCATCCCGCGCCATGTCCTTGCCTACCGCTGTTACGGCAAGGGTCGGAATGCCGTAACGGTTGCCGATATCGACCATTCTAGTCATATTGATAATAGATTCTTTTTCGTATTCGCCGCCGATAAAAACCTGTACTGCCATTGCGCAGACATTGAGCCGGATCGATTCTTCGATATCAACGGCTATATCTTCGTTCGAGAGCTCTTTCAAAATGCTCGCCCCGCCGGAAACTCTCAAGACTACCGCCTTTTGCATTGACGGGGGAACTACGCTTCGTAAAATGCCCCGGGTCAGCATTAAGGTGTCCGCGTAGGGAACGAGCGGCAGGATATTGATATCCACCCGCTCGAGGCCGGTCGTTGGCCCCTGGAAATAACCATGATCTATTGCGAGCATGACGGTTTTTCCCGAGACCGGATTGAATATCCTCGAAAGTCTGTTCTTGATCCCCCAATCCAGTGAATTACACCCTTTGAGGAAAAAGCCCTCAGTTGTTTGAGGCCTGTCAGTATAAAAATTCTTGGCTTCCTTGATTCCCTCTGTATCAGCCATTTTTTTGTCTCCTTTGTTAACGCTAAGTTTTCGATAATGCTGAAATGTTTTGTTGCGGAGAGTATAAAACAACGCTAATCAAGGTTCAAGCTTAAAAGTTCAAGGCCCGCACAGACACGCTCGACTTAAAATACTGATCGTTTTATGATACATTATCCCGGAAATAAGCGGTGTAGCTAAGGTCGAACACACGGAGAACGGCATGCTTGATGATTCTATCTGAAGTAAAGATGCCAAGGAGTGAGGAGGAATAGATCCGGCGGGATACATCCGGAAGCGAAAATCCACCCAATTCCGGCTTTCGAGACTGTGTCGCAATTATAATTTCCTCGTCATCCCGGGCTTGGAGGCTGTGTCGCAATTCCCCTCAAGCCGTCATCCCGGCCTCCGGAGGCTGTGTCGTAATTCCACCCCAAGCCGTCATTCCCGCGCAAGCGGGAATCCAAGGTTTTTCTTTTTGAGCCCTTTGAAAGCCTTGAAACCAGAAACAATAATAAAAACCAAACCTTGGATTCCGGATCAAGTCCGGAATGACGGCGGGGGTTTTATGCCGGCAGGTACAATATACCCGCTTTGGATGGTGGGAAAG
>CAIQJW010000243.1 GCA_903872255.1 uncultured delta proteobacterium
ACGCATTGACGAGGCGCGGGCCGAGGGGGAACGTCTTAAGGACATAACCCTTGCAGCCGCTTCTGTCGAAGCGCGGAGACTTCGCCTTGAGCACATCGAGACGCTCCTCGAGTCGATACGCACCGAGGTCCAGAAAAAACTGCCCGGGCTTCGCGGCGAGGGCAGTTACGGGGATATCATCGTTGATCTTGCCGCGGCGGCGATTAAGGGGATGACCGGGGATGATTTTACCGTTCGCCTGCCGGAAGAAGACCGTTCCGTCCTGGGAAACGATATTGCCCGGCTGATCGCCTCGAAGGCGGGGCATCCCGAGGGTAACATCCAAATCTCCTATGAACCGATGACACCGGGGGACGGAGCGGTAATAGAGGATACCCACGGGGCCCGGATATGGGACAATCGGTTCTCTGAGAGGCTTGACCGCCTCTGGCCCCAATTCAGGCGCCTCATAGCTGAAAAGATGTTTCCCGATGCCAAAGAAGGAAGCTAAAGGAGGTACCGTGTGACGACTGCCAATAAAAATGGAGGACCTACCGCGACCCGTATCAGCGGGCCCATTATCACAGCCAGAGGGATGGGTGAGGCCCAGATGTACGAAGTTGTACAGGTTGGTTCGCTCGGTCTCGTAGGAGAGGTCGTCCGGGTAGTCGGGGACCTGGCTACGATTCAGGTCTATGAGGATACAACGATGCTGAAACCGGGGGCACAGGTGGTATGCACGGGCGCACCGTTGTCCGTGTCGCTCGGCCCCGGTCTTCTCGGCAATATTTACGATGGTATACAGCGCCCGCTTCCCGGCATCGAAGCAAAAAGCGGCGCATGGATCCGGCGCGGAGAGAAAGTAGATGCCCTTGACAGTCAAAAAAAGTGGTCTTTTGAACCGCTTGTCGATGCAGGAAGCAAAGTGAGCGGCGGGTATGTCATAGGACAGGTTCCCGAAACACCGCTTGTCATGCACCGGATAATGGTCCCGCCCGACATATCAGGCACTGTCCGTTCGATCGTGCCAAAGGGAGAGTACAACCTGACCGACCCTGTGGCCGTTATCGAGACCGACAAAGGCCCGCGGGATGTCGTAATGATGCAGCACTGGCCCGTCAGACGTCCGCGCCCCATCCGGGAACGCTTAAGGATCACCGAACCGCTTATTACCGGCCAGCGCATTATTGACACATTCTTTCCCCTGGGTAAGGGAGGAGCGGCGGCTATACCAGGCGGGTTCGGTACCGGCAAGACGATAACCCAGCATCAGCTTGCAAAGTGGTCCGATGCTCAGATCATTGTCTTTATAGGCTGCGGCGAGCGCGGGAATGAAATGACGGAGGTATTGCGCGAGTTCCCGGAACTCGAGGACCCGCGGTCGGGCCGGCCGCTCATGGAGCGGACGATCCTTATCGCCAACACATCCAATATGCCGGTCGCTGCACGTGAGGTCTCTATCTACACTGGCATTACGCTGGCTGAATATTACCGCGATATGGGTTTTTCCGTCGCGGTCTTTGCAGATTCGACAAGCCGGTGGGCCGAGGCCTTAAGGGAGCTTGCAGCGCGCCTCGAGGAGATGCCGGCCGAAGAAGGGTTCCCGGCTTCATTGCCGACGCGGCTTGCCCAGTTCTATGAACGCGGGGGGGCGGTAACCACGCTTGCCGGCGACCGCGGTTCGGTAAGCATCGTCGGCGCGGTGAGCCCTCCGGGCGGAGATTTCTCGGAACCGGTCACCCAGCATACCCGGCGCTTCATCCGCTGTTTCTGGGCCCTAGATACGGAGCTCGCGAATGCGCGCCATTACCCCTCGATCCACTGGCTGCGTTCTTACTCGGAATACTCCGAAGATGTCAAGAGTTGGTGGGAAAAGGAGGCGTCCGACTGGGAAGAGCTCCGGACCGAGGCGCTTACGCTCCTGCAGCGTGAAGAGAGGCTCCAGCAGATCGTGAAGCTCGTCGGTCCCGACGTCCTGCCGGACAATCAGAAATTGATCCTTTTCATCGCCGAGGTGCTCAAGGACGGGTTTCTTGCACAGAGTGCGTTTAACGATAATGACGCATACTGCTCACCGGAAAAGCAGATCGCCCTCTTGAGGATAATGCTCGGTCTTTACCACAGGGGCAGAGACCTCATCCAGGAGGGGGTTCCGCTGGCACTCGTCCGCGGCATGGAATGCGTGTCGGAAATTTTGCGGGCCAAATCGGCGCTCAGCAACAAGGAACTCGACAAGCTGGCCGATATCGACAGAAGGCTCAATGAAGAGGCAGACAAGATAGCACAACAATATGTAAAGGGGACGTCCTGCTATGGATAATCTATTTGCCGGGATCGAGGATCAGGGTCTTCAATATGTCGGCGCCTCACGCATCGAGGGGCCGTTGGTCGTCGTCGACAATGTCCGCGACGTGGGTTTCGATGAAACGGTGGAGATACTGGACCCTCAAGGGAACATCCGGCTTGGCCGCGTGCTCGATGTCTCCGGGCCACATACGGTCATCCAGGTGCTAGAAGGGACAACCGGCCTTGCCACGAAAAACCTTCGGACACGATTCCTGGGCGAAAGTTTTCGCCTTCCCGTGTCCCGGAGAATGCTGGGCCGCGTGTTCGACGGACTCGGCCGCCCTGCCGATGGCGGGCCGCCGCCTTTATCCGCAGACAGGCGCGATGTCAACGGCATGCCGATCAACCCGTTTGCGCGGCGTTATCCCCGCGAGTTCATCCAGACGGGCTTATCCGCGATCGACGGGATGAATGCGCTCGTGAGGGGCCAGAAACTGCCCGTCTTTTCGGGGAACGGGCTGCCGCACGACAGGGTTTCTGCCCAGATCATCCGGCAGGCGCGGCTCCTTGAAGAGCAGGTGGAATTTTCCATTGTGTTCGCTGCAATGGGGATCAAGCACGATGTCGCGGAATTCTTTATCCGCAATTTCCGGGAATCGGGTGCCCTGGCCCGGGCAGTCATGTTCTTTTCACTGGCGGATGCGCCGAGTGTCGAACGCCTCCTGACGCCGCGGGTCGCCCTGACGCTCGCCGAGCACCTGGCCTTTGACTGCGGCCAGCATGTTCTCGTTCTGCTCACCGATATGACGAACTATTGCGAGAGCCTGCGCGAGGTAGGGACGGCACGCGGCGAAATACCGGGCCGCAAGGGGTACCCGGGGTATCTTTACTCCGACCTTGCAAGCCTTTATGAACGCGCCGGGCGCATCGAAGGTTCCCCGGGGTCTATCACGCAGATGGCGATCCTGACCATGCCCGCGGACGATATCAGTCATCCCGTTCCGGACCTGACAGGGTATATCACGGAAGGCCAGATCGTCCTCGACAGGGATCTCTTCCAACGCGGCATTTATCCCCCGATCGCGGGCCTGCCGAGCCTCTCCCGCCTCATGAAGGACGGTGTAGGAAAAGGATTTACGCGTGAGGACCACCCGATCCTCGCCAGCCAGTTGTTTGCCTGTTATGCATATGTCAAAAGGGTCCGCGGGCTTGCCGATGTTATCGGCGAAGAGGAATTGAGCCCGCTTGACAAGCAGTACCTGAAATTCGGCGAGGCCTTCGAGATGGACTTCCTGAATCAGGGCGAATACGAGAACCGCTCCATAGAAACGACGCTCGAGATCGGATGGGATGCGCTGTCTGTCCTGCCGCAGGAAGAGCTCCACCGCGTAAGCGATGAATTGTTGAAAAAACATTACCGCTTCAAACGCGAAACCGCAGCGCATGGTTCCGGGAAAAATTAACGGGCGGGAGCTAAAATGGCGAAGCTCAATATCGCACCGACGAAATCAAACCTCCTGAACCTGGAGAGGCAGCTCGATTTTGCCCAAGAAGGCTATGACCTTTTAGAGCAGAAAAGACAGATCCTTATCTTTGAACTGATGAGCCGCTTAAACCGGGCAGAGGAAGCCGAGAGAAAAGTGGCCGAGGCGCTGCGGCAGGCATTTGAGGCGTTAAATGAAGCAACGCTCGATATTGGATCGGAGGCGATCGACCGGGTCACGTTAGGCATAGAGATGAAACATGAGATAGAGATGTCGGATGACCGGCTGATGGGAATGGGTGTCCCCAGGGTTGCCGTCAGGGCCGAACCGATGGGCGTCAGGTTCGGTGTCGGCGGGACATCGTCGAATACCGATATTGCCATGAGCCGGTTCGTCGATGTTCTGCCGCTTCTCGCAGAACTGGCGGAGCTCGAGAACGCCGTCATGCGCCTCGCACGGGAACTGCGCAGGACGCAGCGCCGCACGAACGCCCTGTCCAAGATATTCATCCCGCAGTACCGGGAGACGATCGACTATATCGTAGGTTCCCTCGAAGAAAGAGAGCGCGAATCGCTCATCATCCTCAAGATGATCAGGAATAGGCTGGCAACATAAAACCGTAAGGCGTAAACCGTAAACCGTAAGGCGTAAGGCGTAAGGCGTAAGGCGTAAGGCGTAAGGCGTAAGGCGTAAGGCTTCTAACCCCTTGGCCGTCATTCCGGCGAAAGCCGGAATCCAAGGTTTTTCTTTGTGGTTTTGCAGAGTATTAAAGCCGAGAAATACCCATAAAAACAAAACCTTGGATCATGGCACCCGGAGGTATACGATCGGGACGACGGGGGGAGATCATGGAATCCGTCTTGACACATATGCATAAAACAG
>CAIQJW010000244.1 GCA_903872255.1 uncultured delta proteobacterium
GAGGCTGTGTCGCAATTCCTTTCCCACCATCCAAAGCGGGTATATTGTACCTGCCGGCATAAAACCCCCGCCGTCATTCCGGACTTGATCCGGAATCCAAGGTTTTGTTTTTATTATTGTTTCTGGCTTTAATGTTTTCAAAGGACTCAAAAAGAAAAACCTTGGATTCCGAACACCCAGAGGGTACCCGAGGCCGGAATGACGAGGAAATTGTAATTGCGACACAGTCTCCAAGCCCGGAATGACGGCTATTTCGGAGTCTTACGTTTCCACGTATCTCACCCGCCGCAGTTTGACGATCACATGGACCGGGCTGCCTGTGCTTAGTTTCATTTCGTCGAATGTCTCGCGCGATAATTCAGCAAGCAGGTCGTTCCCGTCGATCATGACCCATACCCGGACAACGGCCCGCAAAGGGATGATCTCCCTGATAATTCCCGTATACCGGTTAAGGGCCGGTCCCGGGGGCTTGCTGTCCGAGATATAGATATCATGGGGTGATATCGCGAGCTTGCTCATCGTCGCCCCCTCATAGGGAAGAACGATACGCATGCTTCCGGACCTGACCTCGACGAGTCCTGTTGACAGGACCGTGCATTCATCGCAATTCAGAATGTTGGGCATACCGATAAATTCGGATACGACACTTGTGCGCGGGCGGAACAGGATATCTCCCGGCGCGGCGATCTGCTCGATGTTCCCCTGGTACATTATCGCTATCCGGTCCGCCATTTCTTCCGCGCCCAGAAGGTCGTGTATCACGAAGATGGTCGTGATCTCGAGGCGCCTTAAAAAGACCGCTAGTTCCGACCGGAAATACTTGGCTGCCTGGGCATCGAGATTTGCGGTCGGTTCGTCAAGGAGCAGGACCTTTTGAAACGGCGCGATCGCCCGCGCTATGGCGACACGCTGTTTTTCACCGCCGCTTAAGTTATAAGGAAAGCGGTCCTTGAGTTTGTCTATATGCAGGGCCTCGAGAAGTTCGTTCACCCTCTTTCCGATCACCTCAGAACCGTATTTGCGGATCTTCAACCCGTATGCGATATTGGCGGCGACATTCATGTGAGGAAAGAGTGCCAGGTCCTGGAAGAGATACCCGACCCCGCGCTTATGCGCGGGAATGCCATTTATGCTCAGGCCGTCGAAGATCACATCGCCGCGATATTCTGTCAATCCTGCCATTACATCGAGGAGCGTTGTTTTGCCGGAACCGTTAGGCCCGACAAGCGCCACTATTTCCCTGTCCTCGACGGAAAGTGACAGATCTTTAACGGCTTTACAGTCTATGTTCTTCAGTTCGATCTTCGGCACAATGGATTCCTGGAAAAGAGGATCAGACCGGCAGGGGTTTTCCGGTCAGGAGCCTTACCCCGTAAAGAACTCCCAGCCCTATGCATATGAGTATCAGGACAAGCACCACGGTCCCCTCGATATCGGCACTTGCGAGACGCATGTAAATAGCGATAGGTATCGTTTCAGTTTTCATTGCCATGGAACCGGCGATGGTTATCGTTGCGCCGAATTCGCCGAGGGCCTTCGCCCATGTCAGGATAGACGATGCTACGATCCCTTTCTTGCATAGCGGAAGGGTAACGGTCATAAACGCCCTTGACGGTGAAGCCCCGAGGGTTCTTGCAACCTCTTCGTACCTCGCGGGTATCTCATCCATGGCCGCCTTGATAAGACGTATGGCAATCCCGACGGTTGTGATGAACTGGGCGAGAAAAATACCGAAAACAGTAAAAACGAATTGAACGCCATGGTCCTGAATGAATGCTCCGGGAGGTGTATTGAAGAAGATGAGAACAATTGCCCCCAAGGCAACGGGTGAAACTATCATCGGGAGCTCAAGCATCGTATCGATAAGCTGCCTGCCAAAAAATCGATACCGCGACAATGCATACGCCGCCGGGATCGCAACGATAACGGCAATAATGGTTGAAACAGTGGCGGTGAAAAGGCTGAGTTTTATCGAAAACAGGGTACGCGACGAACGGAGCGTCTCAAGAAAGACCGCACCATCATAAAAGTAAAAGAGCGATAAGATAAGAACGGCGTAGAGCGCGAATACGGCAAAGCTTACGGAAATAGAAAGCTTTTTGAATGTCATAGTTTTTTCATCCGACAATATCCCGGCCCGTGACGTTATATACGCTACAAGATAACGCAATCATTTCGTCCTTGTCAAGATACGGGTACTCCCCGGCATTGTTCAGACTTCGAGGCTGTGTCGCGGAGACTGTGTGGCAATTCTTGGTCCAGCACTCATAGAGAAGTTTTTGCATGTCGGAAATAGTCGCTATCCGTCACCCCAGCCTTAAGGAGGTTGTGTCGCAAACATTTTCGGCCGGAAACGTGCAAAGCGCCGGAATAAACCACCGTCCGTCATTCCCGCGAAAGCGGGAATCCCCGCAACGCCGTCATCCCGGC
>CAIQJW010000245.1 GCA_903872255.1 uncultured delta proteobacterium
CCAAAAGGGGTTTCTATAGAATCATATGCAACTGTTCCTGCTACGCAAAGCTTGATCACGTCCCCATCTCCCAGGATGCGAGGTACGTCTTTTGCTCCTCGGTAAGGGTATCAATTGTGATGCCGGCAGATGCAAGCTTCAGCAGGGCCACCTGTTCGTCGATAGCTTTGGGAACAGAATATACCTTTTTCTCCAGCGATTTGGTGTTTTTCCACACATATTCGGAGCTGAGCGCCTGGTTTGCAAAACTCATATCCATAACATCAGAGGGGTGGCCTTCCGCGCATGCCAGGTTTACGAGCCTGCCTTCGCCCAGCAGGAATATCTTTCTGCCATCCTTCAGCGTATATTCATCGATAAAGCCGCGGATCCGCCTTTTCGATTTTTTCATCTTCTCCAATGCCTCTATCTCTATCTCGACGTTAAAATGCCCGGAATTACAGACAATTGCGCCATCTTTCATTTTCTTGAAGTGTTCTTCGCGGATGACATGGATGTCACCGGTGGTCGTTGCGAATATGTCGCCGATAGCCGCCGCCTTTTCCATTTCCATTACCTCAAAACCGTCCATATGGGCCTCAAGCGCGCGAAGCGGATCGACCTCGGTCACGATGACATGGGCGCCAAGGCCTTTTGCACGCATGGTCACACCTTTGCCGCACCAGCCGTACCCGGCAAGGACAAATGTGGCGCCCGCGAACAGAATGTTGGTGGCGCGAAGGATACCGTCGATCGTGCTCTGCCCCGTGCCATAACGGTTATCGAACATATGTTTTGTCATCGCGTCGTTGACTGCGACGACCGGGAACTGGAGGACGCCTTCGAGCTCCATGCTTTTCAGCCGGATGACCCCCGTGGTCGTTTCTTCCATGGACCCGACCACATCGCTCACAAGTTTCTCGCGTTCCTTCTTTCCAAGTTTCTTTACCCATTTCCTGATGACATCGTGAAGCGCATCCATCCGGTCAAAAGTGATCATATGCAGAGCTCCGACAAGGTCCGCCCCGTCATCCATTGTTATATTCGGCATGAAGGACAGTGCTTTCATGATATGTTCATAGTACTGCTTATCGGTCTCGCCCTTGATCGAATAGGTCGGGATCTTGAAATGCTTTACGATCGCCGCTGCAACATCATCCTGCGTGCTTAAAGGGTTGGATGCGCACAGAACAACATCGGCCCCGCCGGCCTTCAAGGTCTTGACGAGGTTCGCCGTTTCCGCGGTCACGTGGAGACAGCAGGCAATTTTCACGCCTTTAAGGGGTTTCTCTTTTGCAAAACGCTGAGCTATCTGCCGCAAGACGGGCATTCTCCGCTCCGCCCATTCGATCCGTTCGAGCCCTACATCGGCAAGCTTCATATCCTTAACATCATAATCAATAGCCATTTATATATCCCTCCCTTTTCCTCCGAGCATATTTTTTCCGGTTTAAGATTAGAGATGATGACGAGGCAGCAAAGGTGGCCAAACCGGAGGCGTACATTAAAAACCGGGTACCCGTTTTCCGGGCTTGCCCCAACGGGTGGTAACGTCGAGGATTTGGGCCCCTGCGGCTAACGAAGTCAGCGCTCTAAGATTAAACCGGTTATATACCAGCGGCTTTGCGTATCTCTTCTACCATGTCGAGTTTTTCCCAGGTAAAATCCGGGTCGTTCCTGCCGAAATGTCCGCCGCATGCCGTCTTTTTATAGATCGGCCGTAACAGGTCAAGCCTTTCTATTATCTTCCTCGGCCTCATGTCGAAAAGCTCATTAACTATCCGGGCGATCTTGTCGGGGTCTATCTTCGATGTCCCCTGTGTATCGATCATGACGGACACAGGCTGCGCCACGCCTATCGTATAGGCGATCTGCAGCTCCAGCCTGTCCGCAAGGCCCGCCGCAACAAGGTTCTTTGCAATGTAGCGCGCCATGTATGATGCGCTCCTGTCGACCTTTGACGGGTCTTTCCCGGAGAAGGCACCGCCGCCATGACTGCCGACGCCGCCGTACGTATCAACGATTATCTTCCGTCCCGTCACGCCGCAATCGCCTTTGGGCCCGCCTACCACGAACCGGCCGGTCGAATTAATGAATATCTTGGTATTCTTATCCATCAGTTCAACGGGAATGATCTTTTTGATAACTTCCTCGTTGACAGCTTCCCGTAATTTATCCGTCGATACATCCGGGTTATGCTGCGCCGCTATGACAACCGCATCGACCCGCACCGGCTGTCTGTCGATATATTCTACAGTCACCTGGCTTTTTCCATCGGGGCGGAGGAACGGAAGCGTCCCGTCCTTGCGGACATCGGCCAAGCGCCTGATAAGCTTGTGGGCATACATGATCGACATGGGCATGAATTCGGGGGTTTCATTGCAAGCGTAGCCGAACATAAGGCCCTGGTCCCCGGCGCCCTGTTCGTGGTCGGATGTCTCGTTAACCCCCATCGCTATATCCGGGGATTGTTCATCGATCGCCGTCAGGACAGCACAGGTTTCCCAGTCAAACCCCATGGATGAATCGTTATACCCTATTTCCCTGACAGTCTGCCGCACGATATCGGGGACATTGACATAACTCGATGTCGTGATCTCGCCACCGACCAGCGCAAGCCCTGTTGTTACATATGTTTCGCAGGCCACTCTGGCCTTTGGGTCATCGGCAATTATCGCATCTAGTACCGCATCCGATATCTGGTCGGAAACCTTGTCCGGGTGACCTTCCGCAACCGATTCGGATGTGAATAAGAACCTGCTCATTCCCATTTTAAATCCTCCTTAGCAATATTTAAATTCATTCCTCAACCTTGGGGAAATCCCCAGGAAATAATCTCGCCATTTCACTCTTCAACAGCAGTTCAGCGTCGGCGGGTGAATCCTTCTTCATTATCTCGTCAAGCAGTTCCCGGCAATACCCGTGATCGAGGCCTCGAATTGCTTTCTTGGCGCGCGGTATTGCATACGGGTTCATGCTTAACTCATCCAGGCCGAGACCCAGCAAAACGGGTACGTAGCGGGGTTCCCCGGCCATTTCCCCGCACAGGGCAATGGTTATTTTGTTCGCATGTGCATCATCGACGGTCTTCTTTATCATTTTAAGAACAGCCGGATGAAGCGGTTCATACAGGTACGAGACGAATTCATTGACCCGGTCGATCGCGAGCGCGTACTGGATCAGGTCGTTTGTCCCGATACTGAAAAAATCCACCTCGGCGGCAAGCAGATCACTGATCATGCATGCCGACGGGACCTCTATCATGATACCCGTTTTGATGTTTTTATTGTAGGACACACGCTTGTGCGACAGCTCTTCCATGCATTCTGCAAGAATAGCCTTGGCCTTGCGTACCTCTTCGATACCGGAAACCATCGGGATCAGGATCCTTAAGGGCCCGTACGCGCTCGCCCTTAAGATCCCCTTGAGCTGCGCCTTAAAGAGAGGGATCTCTTTGATGCACAGCCTGATCGCGCGCAGGCCCATTGCGGGGTTTATCTCCTTGGGCATTTCGATCTCCGAGACAAACTTATCCCCGCCAATATCGAGGGTCCTGATCGTTATATATTCCATCGCGGCATTTTCGGCGAGCTTCCGGTAAATATGGTAGTGGTCCATCTCTGTCGGGAGATTATTTCTTTTTGAAAGATATATATATTCCGTCCGGTAAAGCCCGATACCGCTTGCACCGTATTTTTCCACGATATCCATTTCCGAGAGGAGCTCTATATTAGCGCCCACCCTCATCTTGAACCCGTCTTTTGTTTCGGCCTTCAACCGGGCCAGCCGCAGGTACTCCTTCTTCTGGTTCCGAAGATGTATATGTTTGGCAAGATACTCTTTCTGTACTTCTTTAACAGGATTAATAATAACGAGGCCATCTTCCCCGTCTATAATGACGAGGTCGTTATTTTTTACGAGGCTGCTCACATTGCCGACACCGACAACCGCCGGTATCTCTAGCGCCCGCGCAACGATGGACGTATGCGATGTCCTTCCCCCGACATCCGTTGCGAACCCGGAAATGCGGTTGAGGTTTAGCTGGATCGTATCGGCCGGTGAGAGATCGTGGGCGATTATGATCCATTTGCCTTTAATGGCCGTCCGTTCAATGGGGGATTTTTTTTCGGCGGCAAGGATCCTGACGAGCCTTTCATAGATGTACTTGATATCCTGGCCGCGCTCCCTGAGGTAAGGGTCCTCCACCTGGTCAAAGCTGGCGAGAAACCGAAAAGCAACGACCTCAAGGGCCCATTCTGCGTTTATCAATTCCGCCCGGATCACATCAATTACTGAATTGAAGAAAAATTCATCCTGAAGGATCAGTATGTGTGCATCAAGGATAAAGGCGTGTTTCTTAACGTCTTCATCGGGTATGGAGTCTTTGATACCGTTGAGCTGGTCTATTGCTTCCTGGATCGCCGTCTTTATTCTGGTGATCTCGCGTTCAACCTGGCGTTCAGTTATTGAACGTTTATTGGCCGCAATCTTGCCCCGGTCAATAAGGCGCACCTTTCCCACGGCTATGCCGGAGGAAACGCCGATCCCCTTGAGCGTTTTATTTACAAAAAGTTCTTCTTTCATTCCTCGTTAAATCCGTTATCAATAAGCCCCCCGAGCTCACGAAAGGCTTTTTCTTCGTCTTCTCCCTCGACTCTCAGGACGATCTTGCTTCCTAAGGGGCAGGCCAGCATAAGAAGGCCCATGATGCTCTTGCCATTTACCTGCATGCCGTCCTTTTCCATGAGCACGTTAGAGTTGAACCTGGCGGCGGCTTTCACGAACATTGCGGCTGCCCGCGCATGAAGGCCAAGTCTGTTCCTGATCGTAAATATGCCTTCGAGCATCGCTCTAATCCTTTTTCCTGGCTTTCAGGACATCCGTTGCGCGACATATGTTTTTCTGTCCATACTGCGTGATAAAATTGGCCAGTTCATCGAGTGTCCTTCCTTCGCGGTACGTGACAAGCTTGATAAGCATCGGAAGATTAACGCCAGCCACAACCTCGATCTTGTCTTCTTCCAGGAATGACAGGCTTATATTCGAAGGGGTCCCGCCAAACATATCGGTCAGGATAATGACGCCGTCGCCCGTATCGGTATTTTTTAAGGCCAACACGACCTTTTCTTTTGTTTTTTCAACCTGATCGTCAGGGAAGATATCTGCCGCGATGAATTGTTCCTGCTTGCCTACGATCAATTCAGTTGCTGCAACCATTTCCCGGCCGAGATTGAAGTGTGCCACCACAACGAGACCGATCATAAAAGCCTCCTTACTTCTTTTCTATATCCCTGTGAACGGTGGATACACTGTAACCCATGGCATTCAATTGTTCGCCCAGTTCGCCGGCAATAAATACCGAACGGTGTTTTCCGCCCGTGCAACCGAAACAGATGGTCAGATAGCTTTTGCCTTCCTTTTCGAATAAAGGAATAAGGTACACCAAAAAATCTGAAAGAAAAAGGAAATATTTCTTGAATACTTCCTGAGACTTAATGAATTCTGTAACCTCGCGATCGAGACCTGTTTTCTCGCGAAGCACTTCCACAAAGAAAGGGTTCGGGAGAAATCTCACGTCAAGAACGATATCTGCCTCAAGGGGCAGCCCGAACGCATAGCCGAACGATATGAGGCTTATTTTCATGCGCTGTTCCTGGGTTCCGTACTTATTGAGGACCCGTCGGCGGAGCTCGTGCGGCGTCAAATGGGTCGTATCGATGACCTCATCGGCCATGTTCCTGAGCCAGTTCATCAGTTTTCGCTCTTGTGCAACGGCATCCTTGACATTTGAAGAATCAAGAAGCGGATGCGTTCTTCGCGTCTCACGATACCGGCGGACAAGGCTTTCTTCGGAACTTTCAAGGAACAGCACCTTTGCGTTGAATTCCTGTTTTGCCTTTTCTATCACATCCTGACCGGTCTCAAAAAAATCCCGCAGGCGCACATCAATGACAAATGCGCACATTTTCAATTTTTCGCCCTCTTCCCGGTTAAGTTCCAGGAATTTGAGCAACAGGACTATCGGAAAATTATCGACACAAAAAAAGCCGATATCTTCAAGGGCCCTCAGGAATGTGGTCTTGCCCGAGCCGGAAATTCCGCTCACGATGAGGATATCTTTCATTCGGCCATGTCCTCCCCCATCGATCTTTGCATGCGTTTTTCAAGTTCCACGGCGGTATTGATCCCCTGCCTCCGTAAAATAAAATTGCGGCACGCAAGCTCGACAATTGCCGATACGTTTTTACCCGAACTTATAGGTATTTTAACAAACGGCAGGTCAACGCTGAGCACCCGGTATTTATCTTCCTTGAGGCCGACGCGTTCGCATTCGAGGGATGTATCCCAATCAAAAAGTTCAATAACGAGGTCTATTTTTTTCTTGTCGATCACCGCCGATACACCGAAGAGGTGCCGGATATCGACGATCCCGACGCCCCTGATCTCAAGCAGGCTCTTGATCATTTCGGGCGCTTCCCCGTAAAGGTCGATCGCGCCGATCTTTTTTACGCGCACCGCGTCGTCGCCTACCAGTCGATGCCCCCGCATGATGAGTTCCAGTGCATTTTCGCTTTTGCCTATACCGGGCCTTCCCATAATAAGCGCGCCGACGCCAAGGATATCCATCAACACGCCGTGGACCGTGGTAGAAGGGGCTAGCTTCTCTTCGAGGAGCTTTGATATCCTCTCAATGAATATCGACGTGACAAGCTTTGTCCTGAGTAACGGTATTCCCCTTTCTTCTGCAGATATAAGAAAAAATTCTGGGACCTTCAGGTTGCGCGATACGATAAAACATACCACGTTGTTCCGGCATAATTCCCGTATGATGCGCTTGCTTTCCGTCTCGGTCAATGACCGCAGATAAGAGATCTCGATATTCCCCAGTATCTGCACCCTGTGGGGATGCAGATATACCATGTGGCCCGTTATAACAAGGCCCAATTTTTGTATTCTTGGATTATAGATCTTGCGTGAGAGCCCCTTGCTGCCGGCCAGGACCTCAAGCTCCAATCCGTAAAGTTCGTCACCTACAAGCTGCTGGACCTGAATCCCTTTCATGCATCCTTCCCGTCAAGAGATCCTGCCGGCCGCAGATACTGCTTGTGCCGGTAAAACAACCGCTCGTTCAATATTTCTCGTCCTCTTCTATAATGCTCCGATGGAGCAAGCGGGGTTCGTCGGGCATTTCGAGCAGCCTTTTCCTGAACGACGGATCGCGAAGGATCCTTGATATTCGTGATAACGCCATAAGATGAAGGCTTGCCGCGTCCTCCGGGGCGAGAACCAGAAAAAAGATGTGTACCCGTTCGCCGTCGGCGGCATCAAAATCCACCCCTTTTCTGGACCGCGCAAACACGCAAAGGACCTGACCGGAGATGCCTAGCTTTCCGTGCGGTATTGCTACCCCGTCTCCAATGCCGGTCGATCCCAGCGATTCCCGCTCCATAACAACCCTGACCACGGGAGCAATATCATCAATCAGTCCCGCGGTCTTTAGCTGTGATGCAAGATTTGTTACTATTTCTTTCTTGGTGCTGCCTTCTATATCGGAAATAACCGTGGACTCTTTCAGTATTTCTCCAAGCCTCAAGGTCCCTTCCCTGCTGTCTCGATAAGGCCGAATTTCCCGTCCCTCCTCTTATAGACTATGCAGACATTGTCACCTTCCCGTTCGCGAAAGACCATAAACATGTCGCCGGATGCCTTAAGCTGCATTACGGCTTCCTCCGGATCCATGGGTTTAGCGTCAACTGTCCGGGAAACGATGATGCCTGATTCTTCAGCCGTAGGGGTAAGAACGGTACGTTTTGATTTATTTTCTCGGTATGCCTTTATCTTATCGCGGTACTTTGTAAGTCTGCGCTCGAGCTTGTCGAGTATCTTATCGATAGCCGCATAGATATCATCCATGACCTCGTGCGCATTTATTACAACTCCATTGATGGTGAACATGACATCGATACGCTGACGGTACCTCCTCTCAAGCGAAATTACCACGTGTATATCAAGAGGTGTCTCCACGTATTTCTGAAGTCGCGAAAGCTTCTCTTCGACATATCGCCTTATTTCTTCGCTGGGATCGACGTGCCTGAAGCTGGTTGTGATATCCATATTGCCTCCGTTATAAAAAATAAGGTTGGCATGCACCAACCTTCGAGCATATTATTAACAGATATGCCGGATCATGTCAATCCAATTCCCCGAAAGTATTACGTAATTTACCAAAGAGCATGTTTGTGCAACCGGATCTTTGTCAAAAATTTGAGATTACTTTAGTCGACCACCGTCCTTTCACGTGATGACCGTATATTTAGTATCTCCCGGTATTTGGCGACTGTACGCCGCGCGATATTGATATCATGCCGGGATTTGAGGACATGTGCTATTTCATCATCCGTCGGTGGCTTCTTCTTGTCTTCTTTTTTGACAAGCTCCGCGATAAGGTCCATAACGACATTGGTCGACAGGGGAACCCCGTCTCCCGTGTTGAGGCTGGTCGGGAAGAAGAATTTCATTTCATAAACGCCGTGGGGAGTGCTCATGTATTTGCTTGTCGTTATTCTGCTCACGGTAGATTCATGCACACCTACGTCCTGCGCGACATCCTTCAATATGAGCGGCTTCAAGGAGCGAAGCCCCTTGTCGAAAAATTCGCGCTGAAAATTGACAATGCTCTGCGCAACCTTGAAAAGTGTCTGCTGCCTCTGCTGAATGCTTTTAATAAACCATTCGGCCTGTTTCATCTTGTTCTTGATATATCTCTTGGTGTCTCCGCCCACCTTCCGGTCCGCGGCAAGCCCCAGATAATACCGGCTCATCCGAAGCTCGGGTATATCGTCGTTGTTCAGGGCTATATCATAACCCTCTTCTCCCTTGGCGACATATACGTCGGGAACAATGTAAGATGTCAATTCGTCACTGAAATTTCTTCCCGGTTTCGGATCGAAAGACTTTATCCTCTCAAATACCTCTTTTATCTTTTCAACAGGAAATCCGGTCGCCTTTGCGATCCCTTTCAGATTATTGTGCTGAAATAGATCGAAATGGCTCGAAACAACCGTATAAAACACGGGGTCTTTTTGCCCGGACAGCTCGTATTGAATAAGTATGCACTCCTTAAGGTCCCGTGCGCCGACCCCTGCAGGGTCAAGCTTCTGGACCTTTTTCAGAACGGGTTCGAGGACCTCGGGGGGAAATCCCGAATCTCGCGCAATTTCCTCGATACTGTACATAAGATACCCGTTGTCGTCGATATTCCCGATTATCCATTCGGCAACGACACGCTCGGCAGGGTCAAAGTCGGACAGCCCGATCTGCCACCTGAGGTGGTCCCTGAGATTATACGTCTTCCTGACCATATTCTCATAATCAGGAGCTTCTTTGTCTTCCCCGGGGAAATATTCTTCAGACGGCGAATAGCGCTCAAGCAATTCCTGAATTTCCTTTTTCTCATCCTGGGTCTCTTCCGGCTCGGGCTCTACCTCTTCATCGCTTATCTCCAGGATGGGATTTTCTTTCATTTCCAACTCGATCGCCTCGACAAGCTCCAGCTTCGACAACTGAAGAAGCTTGATGGCCTGCTGAAGCTGCACGGTCAGCACGGGCGAGAGTCTTTGTGTCTGTTTAAGCTCCAACATCGATGTTAAATTCCTCACCAAGATATACTTCGCGCACGATCCGATCCTGCGCTACGCTTTCCGGGGTGCCCTCAAGGAGGACCTTCCCGGCGTTGACGACATAGGCACGATCACAGATCGGCAATGATTCTCTGACGTTATGATCGGACAGCAATATCCCGATCCCGCGATGCTTAAGGCCGTAGATTATCTTCTTCAGGTCGGAGACCGAGATCGGGTCTATGCCCGAAAACGGTTCGTCGAGCAGCATGAAGCGCGGCGATGTCATAAGGGCCCGCGCTATTTCGAGCCGCCTGCGCTCTCCTCCCGAGAGGGAGTCGGCGTTGTTCTGCGAAAGATGGTCCAGCTTAAAAGACTCGAGTACCTCGATCACCCGGTGGTTTATCAGGTCTCGATCGACGCCCAGAAATTCAAGAATGGCCTTGAGGTTATCGGATACGGTCATTTTTTTGAATACGGACGGCTCCTGGGGCAGGTAAGTGATCCCCTTGCGCGCCCGCATGAACATGGGCAGATCCGTAATATCTTCGCCATCGAGCAGGACCTTGCCGCCATTGGGCTTAATAAACCCGATTATCATATAGAATGACGTTGTTTTTCCGGCGCCGTTCGGGCCAAAAAGGCCCACTATCTCTCCCTGTTCCATGGACATACTGATCCCATCCACAACTCTTCTGGTGTTATATGTCTTTAAAAGGCCCTCTGCGGCCAATGTTGCTTTTGTCAATTCGATTTTCCCTTCTCCATGCGTATTTTCGGCTGTTCAACGGACAATTTTCCATCGTTCGTCGTGTATGTTACACGTAAGCCCTTCATTTCCACATTGTCCTTGATTACCCTGGGGGATTGGGTGAACACTATTTTGCCTTCTTTAAAATGATATACCGCCTTCTCGCTTTTGGCAACTGTGCCTTTTGTTGCGACGCGCACGTTGCCGTCGGCTTCGATGCGGTCAACCTCGTTATCGATACTGTATATGTGAACAATATCGCTTACAAGATGAAGGTCCTCCCCCTTCATGGCAACCTTGCCTTCGAGAATATATGTGCTGACCTGGAAATAATAGAGCAGGCTGTCCGCCTGAAAATTGTATTTTCCTTTTTCGGTCAAGATGATCCCGGCGACATCCGACAGGATCTTAACGGTCTCCTCGTTCGTGTTCGCCAAAAGCCCGATCCCCTGCATGTCGATCTTTTTTCCCTTAATATCAACGGCATCCTTGGTCGTGGTCAGGCCCTGCTTGAAATCAAAGTCCATGTGCGCGCTTTTCAACGTATACTCGCCCTTGTAAAGGACCTGAACATTTTCAACGCTGCCGGTTTCTTTATCGGTATCCATCAGACCCTTCGACCCCGTAAATTCGATCATGACATCGGGCTTTGGTTTGTAAATGCCTTTGAGGTTTTCCAGCTCGATGAGCGGCTTATCCAGGTATTTCCGGGCAATGTTCGCCGTTAATTCCCAATCGACAACACCGCGTCTTTCGCCCGTATATTTCACGTCCTTAAAAACGATGGCCTTTTTCGTGTCCTGGGCAACGGGAACTGCCTGTTTTTGCGGTTTACTGACAAAAAAGTAGAAGGCGACCGCAAGGCTTGCCAGAATAAATCCAAAAGAGATATATATAACGATCTTTCTGCTGAACATTTTTCCTCATAATAATGATACGGGTGATGGGTTATCCATCTTCTTCATACTACCTTCGCCTTGAGCAGGTCGTGAATGTGTACGATCCCTACCGGCCGGGCATCGTCTTCATCGATCACAAACAGAGATGTTATCGAAAATTCCTCCATTTTTTTCAGGGCGTACGCTGCAAGCTCATCCTTGTGGATGACCTTTGGGTTAACGGTCATAACTTCACCCGCCTTCTTCCCCAGAAGGGAATCGTCGTACCGTTCGATCGCCCTGCGCAGATCGCCGTCCGTTATGGTGCCGGCAAAATTGCCGAGGTTGTCATAAACAGCAGTGATGCCCAGTCTTTTTGATGTTATCTCCAGGATCGCGTCCTTCATCGATGTATCTGCAGAAACCCCGGGGACTGCTTTGCCGGTATGCATGATATCCTCGACCCGAAGGAATAATTTTCTTCCAAGAGAACCCCCCGGATGAAGAAGTGCAAAATCCTCGACCTTAAAGGCGCGTCTTTCCATGACGGACAATGCAAGGGCATCTCCGAGGGCGAGTGTGGCAGTGGTGCTTGAAGTCGGCACAACGTTGTACGGGCACGCCTCGTCCACCTCTACTGTCAGCGTGACATTTCCCAGACGGGCAATTGTCGATCCGGGATTTCCCGTTATCGTAATAACGGAAATATCAAGCCGTTTGATCCATGGAATGATCTTAAGGACCTCTTCGGTCTCCCCGCTGTTGCTCACGATAATAAGGACATCGCTGCGCTGAAGCATCCCGAGGTCGCCGTGAAGCGAATCGGCAGGATGAACGAACAATGCAGGTGTGCCTGTACTTGACAGAGTGGAGGCAATCTTCTTGCAAATGAGCCCCGATTTGCCCATTCCGGTCAAAACAACCCGTCCCGGACATCGATAAATGATCTTAACTGCCTCGCTAAATGTATTATCAAGCCGTTCCATAACGCTGAGCAGGGCCTCGGCCTCTTTTTTCAGCACTTCCTTGCCGGTTTTCAGACTGTCCAAAGCGCCTCCTCGATCTTCTTGAGGATTGCGAGAGTTTTTTCAAGGTCTGATAGGGGCAACGAATTATCGCCGTCGCACCGCGCGTTTTTCGGGTCCGGATGAATTTCCATAAATATCCCGTCAACACCGACCGCCACGGCGGCCCGCGCGAGGGGAACGATGAAGCGAGCCTCGCCCCCCGAATGATCGGTCATCGCCGAAGGCTGCTGAACGCTGTGCGTTGCGTCAAATACGACAGGATACCCAAAGTCCCTCATTATGGGAATGGCCCGAAAGTCATTGACCAGGGTATTGTAGCCGAACGATGTCCCCCGTTCGGTAACAATTATATTCGTGTTCCCCGTTGATTCGACCTTTCGTATCGCATGCACGATGTCGCGGGGGGATATGAACTGGCCTTTCTTTATATTGACCGCCCGGCCCGTTTGCCCGCAAGCGGTCAGGATATCGGTCTGACGGGAAAGAAGCGCGGGCACCTGGAGCACATCCACGACCTCGGCCGCCATGTGTGCCTCTGCGACCGAATGAATGTCGGTGAGAACGGGTATCCCCACCTCTTTTTTTACCTCTTTGAGGATTGCAAGGCCTTTATCGATTCCCGGCCCTCTGAAGCCCGACATCGATGTCCTGTTCGCCTTGTCATAGGAAGATTTGAAGATGAACGGCACGTTAAGCCGGGCCGATATATCCGCTATGCTCTTCGCGGTCTCGAGCACAAGTTCGCGGCTTTCGATGACACAGGGTCCTCCTACCAGGACAAAAGGCCTCCTGCCGAAGGTAACGCTGCCGACCTTTACTTCTCTTTGCATTTAAGCTTCTCCTGCCGCCGCTTTAGCGAAGCCTTTATAAAATCCCTGAAAAGCGGGTGAGGGTCGAATGGCTTTGATTTGAATTCGGGATGGAACTGGCACCCGAGAAACCATGGATGGCCTTTCATTTCAATGATCTCGACGAGAGTGCCGTCGGGGGAAATGCCGGATATGATCATGCCCGCTTTTTCAAGCTGGTCGCGATATTTGATATTGAATTCATAGCGGTGGCGGTGGCGCTCCTGCACCGTCTCCTTCTCGTACGCCTTAGATGCCAGGGTGCCGGGCTTCAAAACGCACGGATATGCACCAAGCCTCATCGTTCCGCCCTTGTCCGAATACTGGTCGCGTGTTTGAACCTGGTTTTCGCGATCGACAAATTCCTCGATGAGATATATCAGAGGGAAAGGGGTCTTCTCATTAAATTCACAGCTGTTGGCATCCTTGCATCCGGCAAGATGACGCCCTATCTCCACGACGGCAAGCTGCATACCGAGACATAACCCGAAATAAGGTATCCTTTTCTCGCGGGCATGCTCGATCGCATTGATCTTTCCCTCGATCCCGCGATCACCGAAACCGCCCGGGACAAGTATCCCGTCGACATTGAAAAGATCTGACGTTATGCCCTTTTCTATGTCTTCCGAATCTACGTAACGGACATTTACCCTGCAATTGTTGGCGATGCCGCCGTGTACAAGGGCTTCATTGAGGCTCTTGTATGAATCCTTAAGCTTGACGTATTTTCCGACAAGAGCGATATCGACCTCTTTTTTCGGGTTCTTTATCGTGTCACCGATCGCTTCCCACTTGGAAAGGTCCGGTTTTTTTGCCCAGATGTTCAGGGATTTTGTGATCTTCTCATCAAGTCCCTCGTTGTGAAACGCCACGAGCACCTCATATATGATCTCGACGTCCTTGGCTGCGATCACGGCATCTTTTTCCACACCGCAGAACAGGGAAATCTTGTCCTTGAGGCCCTGTGACAGTGGCCGTTCCGTGCGGCAAAGCAATATATCCGGCTGAATACCTATCCTGCGCAGCTCGTTCACGCTGTGCTGAGTGGGCTTTGTTTTCATTTCATCTGCGGTCTTGATAAAGGGTACGAGGGTCAAATGAACGAAAAGAGAGTTTTCTTTCCCGAGGTCGTTACGAAGCTGCCGTATTGCCTCAAGAAACGGAAGCCCCTCTATGTCGCCGACGGTCCCGCCTATTTCAACAATGACAACATCAATGCCTTCATCGACGTCGAGGACCCTGCTTTTGATCTCATCCGTTATGTGGGGTATGACCTGAACGGTCCCGCCGAGGTATTCTCCTTTTCGTTCGCGTGAAATGACCGCGTCATAGACCTGACCGGTGGTGAAATTGCACTTCCGGGAAAAAGCTGCGGTTGTAAAGCGCTCGTAGTGCCCGAGATCGAGGTCCGTCTCGGCGCCATCCTCCGTTACGAACACCTCTCCGTGCTGGAACGGGTTCATTGTCCCGGGATCGACGTTTATATAAGGATCGAGCTTTTTGATCATTATATTGAGCCCGCGGGCTTCGAGAAGAGCGCCGATAGATGCCGCCGCTATTCCTTTTCCCAGTGAAGAAACTACGCCGCCCGTCACAAAGATAAATTTTTGTCTCACTTTCGTCCCCCGATAAAAAGCCTTACCATTTCTTCCCCCGTTACTATATCCCCGATTATATTTTCATCATAGTCCCCGCCGGAGCCCGTCAGCGATCCTCCCTTTTCAAATATGGCAAACGGCACCGGAATGGCAAAATGTGTTTTCATCGAAACCGGTGTCGCGTGATCGGTAACAATAAGGAGCCTGGTTCCGCTCTCTGCTTTATCAAGGAGAACTCCGAGGATCTCTTTGTCTATCCGCTCGATTGCTTTTATCTTTTCGGTAACATTTCCGTTGTGTGATGCTTCATCGGGGGCTTCGACATGAAGGTACACAATATCGTGACCATTCATAAGTTCCAGGGCGGCCCCGGCCTTTGCTCCGTAATCTGTATCGAGATAGCCGGTTGCGCCGGCAATAACGGGAGTTGTGAAACCCACAAGGCGGGAAAGACCGCGTATTAAATCGACGGCGCAAACCGTTGCCCCGTTCAAACCAAACTTTTCCTTAAATGCCGGCATCCCGGTCCTTGTTCCCTGACCCCAGAGCCATATGCTGTTCACGGGAAGTTTGCCCGAATCTATGCGCCGTTTGTTTATTTCGTGAGAGGTGAATATCTCACGTGAATTGTTCATCAATGCCTGGATCGTTTCGGCGCCCTTGCCTGACGGAAGATGATCGGATACCGGTTTTCCCGTTATGTCATGGGGCGGCGTTGTTGATAAATCCGATTCTCCGCCGCTCCAGATCATAATGTGCCTGTATCCAACCCCTGTATGGAACTTTATCTCATCGGTCCCGAGCTTTTCATTCAGCGTTTGAATAAGAACATTCGCTTCGCCTGTTGATATATGCCCCCCGGAATAATCAACCATAATATCGTTATCATTCTCGGACCCTATATGTACGAGATTGCACCTATAGGCCACATCGTCCTCGTTCATGGGTATCCCCATTCCAAACGCTTCAATGGATGCCCTGCCCGCATAATAAGTGGCCGGGTCATATCCGAAGATCGACATGCCTGCGACATCGCTCCCCGGGGGGAAACCGTCGGGCACGGTATTGACCCTGCCAACTAAACCTTCACGCGCCATCATGTTCATATTTGGTTTACGGGCTGCCATGAGAGGAGTCTTCCCTCCGAGCTCATCGAGAGGAAAATCAGCCATCCCGTCGCCGATAACGACGATATATTTCATAATTGATCACCGGAGGATAGATCCATCACGAATTGCCTTCTTCTATCCTTATATGGACGCTCTGCCCTTTCGTAAAAGACGAGCCGTCAATCTCCTGCTTGGCTTTTTTGAGGCCGTCTTCCGTCGCGTCGTGTGTCACCATGACCACGGGGACGTGCCCGCTCAATTTTCTGCCCTGCTGGGTCACCGCGGATATGCTTATCTTATAATCGGCAAGGATGCCTGATATCTTCGAAAGGACCCCGGGCATGTCCTTTGCCATAACCCTGAGATAATACGGCACGGGCGAGCTTTTTGCTTCCCTATATTTTCCGGAAACGATCAATCCCGGAGCGGGCGCAGCTATTTTATGAGATATTCTTTTCGCCATATCGACAATATCGCTCACAACCGCGCTGCCCGTCGGCTCGCCTCCGGCCCCCCTTCCATAGAAGAGGTTCGGACCAACCCTGTCGCCCACAATGTAAACGGCATTGTAGACCCCATTTACGCTGCTCATCGGATGATTGAGCGGGATCATGGCCGGTTCCACCCGGGCTTCGATCCCCGATGCAGACTTCTTTGCGATAGCCAGCAACTTGATCTTATATCCGAAATCCCGCGCAAACCCGATGTCCACGGGATCGATGCTGGATATCCCGTGTGTCGTGATATTATTCATGGTTACCGGCGACGAAAAGGCAAGGCGTACCAGGATCGAAAGCTTGTGGGCCGCATCGATGCCTTCGACGTCAAATGTCGGGTCTTTTTCCGCATACCCTTCCTGCTGGGCATTTTTCAACGCTTCTCCGAAAGATATGCCTTCATCGGTCATCCTGGACAGGATATAATTGCTCGTTCCGTTGAGGATGCCCAGGATATATGTGAATTCGTTGCCGACAAGCCCGTCGCGGATCGCCCTTATAACCGGGATTCCGCCGCATACGGATGCCTCAAACCCGATATCGCAACCCGTCTTCCTGGCCAGAGCGAAAAGTTCGTCGCCCTTTTCGGCCAGCAGGGCCTTGTTTGCCGTGACAACCTGTTTTTTCAGGCTGAGGGCTGCCTTGATGAAATCGCTTGCCGGATTCATGCCCCCGATAAGCTCGGCGACAATATTGACCCTTTCATCACGGATCAGCTCCATCGCATCGGAGGTAATCACCTTCCGGTCGATGCCCTTTCCTTTGATATTGCGGGGATCTATTTCGGCTATGCGCACTACGCCGAGATCAAGGCCGGTCTTTTTCCGGATAAGCGCCGCATGTTCCGTTAATATCCGGTATGTTCCGGTGCCCACTGTTCCCAAGCCTATAATTCCTATTCCGATCATGATCGCCCCGCCCGGCGGAGGAAATGGCTCATTTTTCCCGCCGATTAATTTATTCGGTATCTATATAATGTTGAAAATTACCACATTAGCGCGGACACAATCAACAGGAAACCAAGCAAGAATCATTCCATAACCCATAACCTATTACCCATTACCTGTCTTTATAATTTATATCCGAACTTGCGGAGCATCTCTTTTCGGGCCTTTTTGTCCTCGTCTTTTTCAATGGCGGCGGGGCTTGCGCCGTCGACGACCCCCATTATGCCCCGTCCCTGGGCTGTTTCGGCCACCACGATCTCGAGGGGGTTTGCCGTAGCACAGTATATCTGGCATACCTCCTGGCAGGTCTTTACTGCATTAAGGACATTGATGGGGAAGGCGTCGCGCATGAATATTACAAATGTATGGCCGCACGCGAGATTGAAGGATGTCTCCGCGGCGAGCTTCGCCAGTGATTCGTCGTTGCCCTCATACCGGGTAAGGCATGGGCCGCTTGCTTCAGAAAAGGCAACCCCGAATTTTAGGGACGGGGCGGACCCGACAAGTATCTCGTACAGGTCCTCGACGGTTTTTATGAAGTGAGACTGCCCGATCACGATATTCAGCCCTTCCGGGATATCGATCTTTACTGTTTTAAATTCCATGATGCCCCCTTGCAGAAGATTTAACCGGTACTTTCGTCAAAAGGCATGTCCTGTCTGAAGTCCGGCACGAAAAGCGGAGCACTTTCAAGCTCCTGGACAAAAACATTTTCAAAACCTTTATTTATAAGATACGCAACGATACTGTCGTATTCATCCTGCCTTAATCTCCTCGCGAGGATCGGGTAATCCCCCGAATGATACAGCGGGAGATATTGGGACATCAGGCCTATCCACGTCGATCTGCCGAGGCATTCCCCTATCCATTCGAAGACCTGCCTTGACCCGGCAAGCCCTCCCGGAAGGACAAGGTGGCGCACAACGATGCCTTTTTTCGCAATGCCGTCTTCTATGACCAAATCCCCAACCTGGCGTTTCATCTCAAGAATGGCCGCCCTGGCAGCTTGCGGATACGGCGACCCGTCCCATGCATGCGAAAGCCGGGAAGCCATGGGGCCGCTCCAATACTTGAAGTCCGGAAGATAAATGTCGATAAGGCCTTCGAGGGTCTTAAGCGTCGCGACATCGTCATAGGCATTCGTGTTGTAGATAAAAGGCAATCCTATGCCTATTCGCTTCGCTTCCTCGATTGCCGGCGCAATCAACGGGACATATGATGTCGGGCTGACGAGATTAATGTTGTGACATCCCGCCGATCGCAAGGAAAAGAAGATCGAAACCAGGTCTTCAACCGAATAGGGCCCTCCGATACCGTCATGGCTTATCTGGTGGTTCTGGCAAAAAATGCAGCGCAGGTTGCAGAATGAAAAGAATATATTGCCGGAGCCGTTCGTCCCGGTTATTGGAGGTTCTTCCCCGAAATGAGGGCCGAAATAGGCTATTTTCAGGCCGGCGCCGGCGCCGCAAAAGCCATTTTGGCCGCCGAGTCGGTCGGCGCCGCAATGCCGGGGACACAAAATACAATGGGAAAGCATCGAAAGATGTTGCTGCATCGGCATATTATAACAGAAAAGCGGGTTAGGAGTAATGGGCCGTAGAAAGAAACCGGTCTTTGCCGCGCTTTCGTATATCCTCACAATCCCAGGAATTGGATCATAAGGCCGCATGTAAGGATCGTAAGGCCGGCAATGGCATGGGTATAGCGCTCTGCCCCGGCAAGCACTTTAAAGCTTAAGCCCGATCTCATGAGCAGAACAGCCGCCATCATGGTGGTTATCGTCACGATACCGAAGGTAAGGCTCACCATGATGACACCGGGAAAGCTCTTCTGTGCCGCAGGATATATAAGGAGCGGTATCAGCGGTTCGCACGGCCCGAAGACAAAGATGATGAACAGGACCCACGGGGTGATATTCCTGCCTTCCCGTTCGTGAACATGGATATGTTTGCCGCGATGCGTATGCTCGTGATCGTGGACAACCGCGCCATCGTGTATGTGAGCATGCACGTGCGGCTTATTGAGGATCGCCCGCCTTATGCCCCAAGCGCTGTAGGCGATTCCGAAGGCTATGAGCATCCAGGCGGCGACATTGCCCCGTGTTGATTCGATAAATTCCAGTTTTTCCAC
>CAIQJW010000246.1 GCA_903872255.1 uncultured delta proteobacterium
CGATCCCGCCTTTGCCGACATTATAACGGCCCACTTCGAATTGCGGCTTTATGAGAGCAATGACATACCCCCCCTCCCTCACGAGACTGACCACGGCAGGAACGATCTTCTTGAGCGAAATGAACGATACATCTATTGTGATCATATCTACCATTTCACCGATATCGTCAAAACAAAGATACCGGGCATTAAAATTTTCTTTGAGTATTATTCGTTCATCATTGCGCAATTTTTCATGGAGCTGATGGGTCCCGGAATCTATCGCATATATTTTCCGGGCGCCCCCCTGAAGAAGGCAATCGGTAAATCCGCCCGTAGACGAGCCGACATCAAGGACCGCCATGTCGGTGGTATTTATCCCGAACGCATCGATCGCGGCTTTAAGCTTAACCCCGCCGAAACTTACATAGGGAATGGGATTCCCCTTTATTTCAAGAGAGGCGTTCTCATCGATCCTGGTGTCGGACTTAAGGATCCTCCGGCCGTCCGCATAAACGGCACCCGCCATAATGAGGACCTGCGCTTTTTCACGTGAAGGAGCAAGGCCCGATCTCGCGAGAAGTACATCTATACGTTCTTTACCCACTCTAAGATAGTCCTTACGATGCCGTCACGGTCAAGGCCGAGGGATCTTCGCAATGTATCCTGGTTGCCGTGCGGAATAAAGGCATCGGGGATTCCCAGCGATTTAAAAGGCATGTACACCTCAGCACGGCAAAGCGCCTCGGAAACCCCGCTCCCGAAACCGCCGATCAGGACATTCTCCTCGAGGGTTATAATGCGGCGGGACCGTGACGCCACATCTAAAAGAAGTTTTTCGTCCATCGGCTTTATAAAGCGGCCATTTACCACGCCAGCCTTTATGCCGTCTTTATCTAGCACCGATGCTACTTCCATTGCTGCCGCGACCATATTTCCGCAGGCAATGATCGCGATATCTTCCCCGTCCTTCAGAAGTTCCCACGTCCCAAATTCTATCAACCTGAAATCACTTTCCAGCGGTACACCGAGGGTCTCCCCGCGCGGATACCGGATAGCGCACGGCCTGTTGTAGCAGTATCCCGAGTAGAGCATCTGCCGAAGCTCGTTCTCGTCCTTGGGCGCCATGACGACCATGTTCGGTATATGGCGAAAATAGGACAGATCGTATACCCCGTGATGCGTCGGGCCGTCCTGACCGACAAGACCGCTTCTGTCGACGGCGAAAACAACGGGAAGGTTCTGAAGGCAGACGTCGAGGATGATCTGGTCGTATGCCCGCTGGAGGAACGTGGAATAAATGGCGACGAAAGGTTTTAATCCGCCGAGAGCCATAGCGGCCGAGAATGTTACCCCGTGCTGTTCCGCGATGCCGATATCATAGAACCTTTCGGGGAATACATCGGAAAACGTGTCGAGGCCTGTCCCGAGCCCCATGGCCGCGGTTATAGCGACGATACGATCGTCCATCTTTGCGAGGTCCATTATGGTCTCGCCGAATATATCGGTATACGTCTTTTTCCCTTTGGACAGGGAATTTCCCGTTGTCAGCTCAAACGTTGAAATGCCATGGAAACGCTCCGGATCATCCTCCGCATGGGTATACCCTTTTCCTTTACGGGTAATTACGTGGACAAGGAGCGGCCCTTTCAGCCTGCTCACGTTTCGGAACGTCTCACACAGGTGATCGATGTTGTGACCATCGACGGGGCCCACGTATGTAAAGCCCAGTTCTTCGAAAAGCATACCGGGACCGAATATTCCCTTTACCGCCTCTTCCAGATACCGGGCGGTCTTATAAATGGTCGGCATATTCTTCATCCGGCTTTTTAATTCTTCACGGATATTGCTCATGAACTCGCCGGTCATGATACGGTTGAGGTGTGTCGCAAGGCCCCCGACGTTCTTCGAGATGGACATCTCGTTATCGTTAAGGACGACGATAAGGTCACTGCGGAGATGCCCGGCGTGGTTCAAGGCCTCAAAAGACATACCGCCTGTCAGGGACCCGTCACCGATCACGGCTATGATCTTCGACGTAGACCCCGTTTTCGCCTTACTTTCCGCCAGTCCCGTTGCGACTGATATGGAGTTGCTGGCGTGGCCCGTATCAAAGACATCATAGGGACTTTCAGCTTTGCACGGAAACCCGCTCAAGCCCCCGTCCTGCCGTATGGTATGAAAGCTGTCGCGGCGGCCGGTAAGAAGCTTGCATGTGTAACATTGATGGCCGACGTCCCAGATTATTTTATCGTGAGGCGTATCAAAGATGTAATGCAGGGCAATGGTTAATTCCACGGCTCCAAGGTTTGAGGCGAGGTGACCACCGGTGCCGGATATTACATTCGTTATAAACGGCCTTATCTCGGCGGCAAGCTCAACAAGTTGGGGAATGGAAAGTTTTTTCAGATCTGCGGGAGAATTTATTGTTTCCAGGAGCATTTATGAAACCCTGTTGCCGATGAAGCGTGCAATATCTTCAAGAATACGGCCATTCTCTCCCAGGAATGCTATAGATTTAACTGCCTCATCAACGAGTTGTTCTAGTTTCAATTTTGAAGCCAAAATACCGTAATGTTTTACGTAGGTCTGCTTATTGGCGTCTTTTTTCAGTTTCTTACCGACCAGTTCCTCGTCACCTTCGGCATCCAGTATATCGTCCATTATCTGGAATCCAAGCCCTATTGCATCGCCGTAGCGGGTAAAATTCTTGAGTTCCCGTGCCTTAGCGCCTCCCGCCAGGGCACCGACCCGGACGGCTGCCCGGAGCATGGCCGCAGTTTTATGCGAATGAATATAATGAAGGATGTTCTTCGTGCCTTCCTTATTTTCATATATGATATCCATTACCTGGCCGCCCACCATCCCTTCCGCCCCTGCCGCATATGCGATCTCAAAAAGGATCTGTCGGGAGATCTTGGGGCTTACCCTTTCCGAGAACCGGGGATCGGCAATAACCCGGAATGCCTCGGTCAGCAACCCGTCGCCTGCCATGATCGCGACAGCCTCCCCGAAAGCCTTATGGCAGGTCGGTCTGCCCCGCCGCGTGTCGTCATTGTCCACGCAGGGAAGGTCGTCATGAATGAGGGAATAGGTGTGTATCATTTCGAGGGTGCAAAAACACGGCAAAAAGTCGTCGGCATTCCGGCCTTTTGCTTCACAGGCCGCGATGGCAAGGATCGGGCGTATTTTTTTCCCGTTGCTGAAGAGCATATATTCCATTGCATCCCTGAGAATGCCAGGAGTCGACACAAAGCTCGTGCAGATATCCCTCAAAGCATTTTCTACGATGATCTTCTTGTCATGCAGGTAACTCGACAAATCCACTATTCTTCTTCTCCGGCAAAGGGAACTCTCTCGACCCCCCCGCCTTCTTTTTTTATGAGGATCTCCACCTTTTTTTCTGCTTCGTCGAGCCTTTTTGACAATTCCTTTGTCAGATCGAGCCCTTCCTTAAAGAGACTCAAAGCTTCATCAAGAGGTATCTTCCCTTCATCAAGGGTCCTGACTATATCTTCCAGCTTCTTCAACCCTTCTTCGAATTTCATGGAAGTACCTATTATAGAATGTACACCCGCATTTTTGCAAGTATTGATTTGCTTCTTTTAAGCCCTGCCCAAAGTGAAAAGTGCGGTGTAGAATATCCTGATGAACATTCAATATGGCATACGTGAAGATAACAGTTTTTACCTACCGTTCCAGGTTCTTGTATTGCATGTACAGGATGATGCCGCACCAGAAGAGGGCCGCGATCATAAGAAAAGAACCGAAAAAATGGGATGTATTTGCGATGGCATGATCGAGCTTAAGCAAGCCCAACTGGCCCAGTATGTTATTCCAGTCATGATATCCCGGAACATCCTGGCCGGTAACCCCGCCGAGCAGCATAAGCTCCTGGGCGCGAGCGTCGTTCATATAGGGCCCCATGTCGATAAAATTCTGGCCTGCCCACCACAGGGCAAATGATGCTGCAAAGGCATCGTTTTTTTTCAGGAATGCTACCAGGCATATGACGGGTATCAGGACCTGCATTATGCTGCCGCCCAGGGTTTTCATAAAATCTCCCAGAATACTGAAGAAAATATGCCCGGCCTCGTGAAACGGGATGCTGATATTATGAAAGAAAGAATGTCCGGCCAATTCCGACGATGGAAGATTGATCATAAGCCGGACGCCTGCGACGAAGATCAATACAAAAACAGCGCAACGCCCTGCAAAGAAAAGGACATTCACTTTTTCCTGGGCCGGAAGGAAAATACCTGCGAGGGTCTTACCGGGCTCTATGTACTTCGCGGCTACCGGTCTATAATGCCCTGTACCGGCCGCTGCACTGTTAATTTCCATCAAGGCTTCGTAGGCAAGAGAGGCCTGTTTGAGTCTTTCCCAGTCGCCGCTTTGAGCGACCTCGTTCTTGAGCCGCCGAAAAGCCTCCTTTACATCTTCGACAGGAGCTTCGTCGGGAAGGCCCAGGACGGCGTAGCTGTTTTCGGTTACCGAACTCATGGATCTCTATAATTGAAATGTCAGACACAGAATAACAATTGCCAGCCAGGCGCCGACAACCATGATTATCCTGCATTTTTTCCCGAGAAACATACTTTTCGAAAAAAGGGTCAACCTCAATCGTTTCTCCTCCTGCATATGTGCTGCACATATTATCGGCCATGTGCTGTATGTAATTAAATGATAATTGTCACAAGAAGCTGCGCCAGGATAAATATTTGGTTTGAGGCCTCACAAATATATATTTAATATGATAGTATAAAAAAGTTTCAGGTCAAGATGACCGGGACTCGCATTTTCAATACCGTATTCACCCGTTTTCGTATATGTGATAGGATTATTGGAGAGGGCAGCATCGATCCTTACTTGGAGGTTCCTGATGAAAAAAATCGGTTCACTGCTGGCAGCTTTTCTTGTTGTCTTCTTATTTTCGGCCGGCTGCACTAAGAAGGAGGTCCCCCGGACGATCAAGGAATACCCGATGGACAGTGCGGATGTCATAACAAAGACGAACGTGGTGTTCGACGCCGCCATCTCAGCTGACGGCAGGGGATCGGTGAGAATAGACGCCCCCGGCCACATGGTGGTCAATCTTTATGAGGTCAGCAATGTCGATGTTGATAAGGCGCGGCTGACGTACAGGGCGAAGTTAAAGACGAAAGACGTCGAAGGCAGGGTATTCCTCGAGATGCGCTGTGTGTTGCCGGGCAAAGGCGAGTATTTTTCACGGGGACTCGACACGTATCTCACCGGCACAAGTGACTGGACAACCCAGGAAACACCTTTTTTCTTGAAAAAAGGCCAAAGACCCGAGATCGTAAAGCTTAATCTCGTAATAACAGGAAAAGGGACGGTCTGGATCGATGATGTAAAGCTCATCCGGGGACCATTGAAGTAAATAGATGATGGTCATATTTCGAGGGTGGCGACGAGATAATCTCAAAAAATTGATTGGCAGGTAATTGCACTTTAAGCAAGGAGCATACTTATGGCAATTTCGCCTTTGGCAGGAAAACCCGCACCCGGGGAAATACTTATCGATACCGGAAAATTGGAAAGGGAATACTATGGCCGCAAACCGGATGTTAACGACCCCTCTCAGAGGGTAAGTTTCGGGACCAGCGGCCATCGGGGTTCCGCCCTGCGCGGCTCATTCAATGAGGCGCATATTCTCGCCATAGCGCAGGCAATATGCGAGTACAGAAAAATTCAGGGCATTGGCGGGCCTTTATATATGGGCAAGGATACCCACGCTTTATCCGGGCCGGCGCAAAAAACTGCCCTCGAGGTATTTTGCGCCAATGGTGTAGAGACCGTGATCGAGCGCGATGACGGATACACCCCGACACCGGTCATATCCCGCTTCATACTGGTGCATAATCGGTCCGGAAGGCCGGCCCTGGCGGATGGTGTCGTTGTAACGCCGTCTCACAACCCGCCCGAAGATGGCGGGTTCAAATATAATCCCCCGCATGGAGGACCTGCCGATACGCAGGTTACGCGATGGATCGAAGACCGCGCCAACGAACTGTTGTGGCAGGACAATCGCGACGTAAAAAGGATGGGATACGATTCCGCATTAAATGCGCCGTCAACCCGTCATATCGACTTTATCGGGCCGTATGTAGAAGACCTCGCCGGCGTCATAGACATGGAAGCGATACGGAAGGCCGGCATCAAGATAGGGGTCGACCCGCTGGGGGGATCCTCTGTCCAATACTGGGAACCTATCAAGAATTTCTACGGTCTCGATATAACCGTTGTTAATACCGCCATTGACCCGACTTTTTCCTTTATGACCGTCGATCATGACGGAAAGATCCGGATGGATTGTTCAAGCCCGTATGCGATGGCGGGACTGGTGGCCATGCGTGACCGTTTTCAGATCGCCTTCGCGAATGACACGGATGCCGACCGCCACGGTGTGGTAAGCCCGTCAGCGGGGCTTATGAACCCGAACCATTATCTCGCCGTTGCAATATATTATCTTCTCACCCATCGGCCCGATTGGCCCAAAAACGCCGCCATCGGCAAAACCCTTGTCAGCTCGGGTCTTATAGACCGCGTCGTGCACGACCTGGGACGAAAGCTTTCAGAGGTGCCGGTAGGTTTTAAATGGTTCGTCGACGGCCTTTTAAACGGATCATATTGTTTTGGCGGCGAGGAAAGCGCCGGTGCAAGTTTCCTTAAACGGGACGGTACTGTCTGGACGACGGACAAGGACGGCATTGTCTTGAGTCTCCTTGCAGCCGAGATAACGGCCCAAATGCAGATCGATCCGGGCAAGCTTTATGAGCAACTCGCGGACAGGCTCGGAAGACCTGTTTACACGCGCATCGACGCAGCGGCAACACCGGAGGAAAAGGCCGCCATAAGCCGCCTTACACCCGAAACCATATCCGCAGGCGATCTGGCCGGTGAACGGATCATATCAAAACTGACCCATGCGCCTGCCAATAATGCGCCGATAGGCGGACTGAAAATATCGACGGAAAACGGCTGGTTTGCCGTCCGGCCGTCCGGTACGGAAGATATATATAAGTTGTATGCCGAGAGCTTCCGGGGTGAGGAGCATCTCGAGGTAATCCTCAACGGAGCGCGTGAAATTATCAGGGGTGCGCTGGAAAAAACGTAAGGCGTAAGGCGTAAGGCGTAAGGCGTAAGGCATAAGGCGTAAGGCGTAAGGCGTAAGGCGTAAGGCGTAAGGCGTAAGGCGTAAGGCGTAAGGCGTAAGGCGTAAGGCGTAAGGCATAAGGCGTGAGGCGTAAGGCGTGAGGCGTCTACCCCTTGTCGTCATTCCGGCGAAAGCCGGAATCCAGTGTCTCTGGTTTTTTTTATGCTTTTCGGTTTCTACAGCGCGTTTTATGCGGCAAATTAATAAAAGGAGGATTTTATGAAGAAAGTTGTATCAGTATTGATGGTCATGTTCATGGTGCTTGTGCTTGTGAGTGCCGGGTTCGCTGCTGAAAAGAAAGCTGCGGAAAAACCCGCCGGCGTTATGGTCGATGTCATAACGGTTAAGGCGGCGGTCGACTCGGTTGATGCCGCGAAACGGACCGTCACGCTCAAGATGCCGAACGGTATGCAGCGTACGGTGAAGGTCGGGCCGGAAGTGAAGAATTTCAATCAGATCAAGGCAGGCGATACGGTGACCGCACGTTTCCTGGACTCCGTGGCTGTCGTTGTGGCCAAGAAGGGTGAACAACCGTCCGCATCCGAGGTTCGGACTGTCGAGGTCTCAGCGAAGGGTGAAAAGCCGGGTGTTGTGATCGTCGACACGATAGATATTACCGCGGTTGTTGAGAAAATAGATTACAAAAAACGCTCGATCTCGCTTAAAGGGCCCGAAGGCAATGTCAGGGATTTTGTTGTGGATAGATCGGTCAAAAACTTTAAAAATATTAAGAAAGGCGACGATGTCTTTCTGCGTTTTACTGAAGCCGTTGCGGTAACCGTTGGTACGCCGGCCGGGAAATAGTGATTGAAAATAGGGCCGGGAATACCTCCGGCCCTAAAATACGCCATGTGGATCGACCTTAAATTGCGCAAGATATTCATAACCCTGATTATTCTCGGTGCTTTGGCCGTGCTTTCGGGGTGCGCTACCCCCGTTGGAGTGGCGCGCCTCGACACTCAGGAATCGTACCGGAAATTAACCGCAAATGTCCTTACGCACTCAACGCTCAGCGCGCCGACAATGCAGATATTGAACCGTAATGGATTGGCCGAAAAATTCCAAACTTTGCCGGAAGATGTCATAGCAACCATACATAAAGGGACCTCGACGGAAAGCGAAGCAGACCGCCTTTTCGCGTTGGCCGAGCTGTCGTTTCTGCATGCGTCCCGCAGTCAGAACAGGTCATATTATCTGGCAGCGGCCGTTTATGCCTATGCCCTGCTTTTTCCGAGCGGACGAGCCTCGTCGGCTGATGCCTTCGATCCCCGGTTCCGGACAGCCGTCGATATTTACAATCTCGGCATCACGGAAGGCTTTGCATCGGGGGATGGCTCCGAGATCGATCTAAAGGGGGGAAAGTACAGGCTGCCTTTTGGAGAAATGGAGGTCTCTTTTGATCCCGCATCGTTCCGGTGGAGCTCCTATATATTCATAAATTTCTACAGTACTACCCGGCTTTCACTGCGCGGACTGCGCAATGAATACCGGTGGCCGGGGATAGGAGCGGCTCTTGTGGCGGCCACCAGGTACAGCCCCGACACCAAAGATACGATAACGGCCCGGATCCCGCCTGATATTAAAGTTGCTGTGACGGCATTTCTGCGTCTTCATAATCCGGGCGATGTGCTGACAACAGGCAATATCAGGGGAAAGATCGAACTGTATACGGTCAATTCTTCAAAAGCGATAATAATAGAAGGCCGTTCGGTGCCGCTTGAATTCAACGCTTCAGCTGCCCTGGCGTACACCCTTGAAGGATCACGGGTGTATGACACGGAAGCAAAGGGTTTTTTCTCCGGGAACTATTCACTCTTCAAAGAACAAGCGCGATTTCCCGAAAACATCTTCTTCATGACCCCCTACAAACGGGGCTATATTCCTGTCGTGTTCATCCACGGTACCGCTTCGAGTGCGGCACGCTGGGTGCAAATGCTCAATGAGCTGCAGAATGACCAGCGCCTGTGGGGGCGGTACCAATACTGGTCCTTTACATATAATACGGGTAATCCCATCCTGTATACCGGCGGCATGCTTACCAGCGGCCTCAAGGAATTGGTCCGCGCGCTTGACCCCGACGGGACAGACGAGGCCCTTAGGGAAATGATAATAATAGGTCATAGCCAGGGCGGGATGCTGGCTAAATTCCCTGCAATGAACAGCGGGACACGTTTTTGGGACAATGCGGCATCGGTCCCGATCGACCGGCTTGATATTTCTCCGGAAACACGCGCCATGCTCAAGAAAACCGTTTTTTACACGCCGCTGCCTTTCGTGAAGCGGGTTATCTTTATCTCGACGCCTCACAAGGGAAGCTATGTTGCCGGAGGATGGATAGGGCGGCTAGCGGGCAGGTTTATTTCCCTCCCTCTTCGGATGATCGATGAAATGAAAGAGGTGACCACAAAGAACCCGGATGCCATCGATATGTCCACATTCAAGGGGGTCCCGAAAAGCACACACAACATGGACCCGGGGAGCACATTCATCAAGACATTCTCATCGATCCCCGTGTCACCTGGTGTCGAGACCCATTCTATAATCTCCGTAACAAATATAGATGCGCCCAGAGAAAAATGGGCCGATGGGGTCGTGGAATATGAAAGCGCGCATATAGATTATGCAGCATCCGAACTGGTGGTCCATTCCGGGCATTCAACCCAGGAGGAACCCGAGACGATAGAAGAGGTCCGCCGCATTCTTCTTCTGCACATCGGGATCAAGCCTTAACACCCCACCCGCCGTCATCCCGCCCTGGTGCCCCGGGTGTCGCAATCCCCCACCCGCCGTCATCCCGGTTTACCGGGATCCA
>CAIQJW010000247.1 GCA_903872255.1 uncultured delta proteobacterium
AGCGCTGTCACAACCGTCATGGACACGATCTGGGTTGACAGGTGCCCGTAGCGAAGGCTGTTTATCCCGTAACCGCCGGTAGCGATCCAGCCGCCGACCGTCGAAAATTTGCTCGAAGGGTAGGTCATCAGGCACAGGCCTTCCTTCTTGGCAAGGATATCAATATCCGCCCAGCGCGCACCCGATTCAACGGTCACCGTTTTCTGGCCTTTATTGAGATAAAGGATCTTCCGGAAAGGGGAAAGGTCCATCACTATCCCGGAATTGGTCGGGATAACCCCGCCGAAACCCCAGGAGGCTGCGCCCCGTGGAACGACCGGGACCTTCTTTTCATTGGCAAACTTGAGGACCTCTTTTATCTCGTCCACAGTTTTCGGCTGAACGACAAAATCCGGCTGCACCTTGAAAAGGGTATTCGTCATGATGGTCGGGACATCCCCGATGTCATGGCTGTACATCTCTTTCTTTTCTTCTTTTTCGATTATTCTGATATCTGGCGCAATGCTTTTGAATTGGTCTGAAAGTTTCATATTTACCTGTCCGTTTTGTAACGCTGTCGATGACTGCCATAGTAACTCATGGCCCTTTTAATAGCAAAAGAGATGCCAATCCGACTTGAGTCACTAAAATCGGTTTTTTGAGGCAAAATGAGAGGTATTTCCCGAAAAGTTCTTCTTTGCACCACCGTGACCCGTAAAATCTGTACATGAATATCGTACAATTTTGTTCTTTCCCATGGTGCAAAATACATAATTGTTCTTCCGGGCCCTTCGTTTTTGCTTTTATCAGGGACAATATCGAGTGATTTCATTCCGGGCTGACGGGCGGCTAATAATGGTTATAAGGCTTTCAGAGAAGCACCCGAAGGAACCGGATGCAGCCTCTGGCATATTTTTCGCACATACATACCTTTAAAAAATAAAACCTGTTTCGAGCGGCGCTTGCAAACGGGGTAAATGAAAAAAAATAACAAAGGATAAGCGAGGGAGATCATGAAAAACTTACAGCCGGTGATCGCATCCGAAAGAACTTATGTCTGTGAAAAGGAAAAATTCGTTCCCGTATCCGAATACTACGGCGAAGATACTTTCAGCAGCAAGGTGATGCAGGAAAAGCTGCCGAAAGACACGTACAAGAAACTCATGCAATCGATCAACGACAACAAGCCTCTCGATCCGGAAACGGCCAATGCCGCCGCGCATGCAATGAAGGAATGGGCGATAGAAAAGGGGGCCACGCATTTTGCCCACTGGTTCCAGCCGATGACAGGGATCACGGCAGAGAAGCACGACGCCTTTGCCGACCCGATCGGCGTTGGCGAGGTAATGGAGAAATTCACAGGAAAACAGCTGGTACAGGGCGAACCTGACGCGTCGAGCTTCCCTTCGGGGGGCTTAAGGGCCACGTTCGAGGCAAGGGGATATACCGCATGGGATATGTCCTCCCCGGCTTTCATAAAAAGGACCGGCATATCCACCACGTTATGCATCCCGTCGGTCTTCATATCGTATAATGGCGAAGCCCTCGATAAAAAAACGCCCCTCTTGAGGTCCATCCGTGCGGTCAGTCAGTCCGCCGTGAATATGCTGAAACTGCTTGGCGCGCGAAACATACGGAAGGTGTATTCCAATCTCGGGCCCGAACAGGAATATTTCCTTATCGACATGAATTATTTCTATAAACGCCAGGACCTCGTGCTGGGCGGCCGTGCGGTTGTCGGGGCACCGCCTGCGAAAGGCCAGGAACTCGAGGACCAGTATTTCGGCTGTATCAAGGAAAGGGTCTCCTCCTATATGCACGATGTTGAGGAAGAACTGTTCAAGCTCGGCGTCCCGGCAAAGACCCGGCATAACGAAGTCGCCCCGAGCCAGTTCGAATTGGCGCCGGTATACGAAGAGGCCAATCTCGCCGTCGATCACAATCAGCTCATCATGGACACGCTGAAATCCGTTGCAAAAAAACATAACCTGGCAGCGCTCTTTCACGAAAAACCATTTGCCGGCATCAACGGGTCGGGCAAGCATGTCAACTGGTCAATATCCGACAATAACGGAAACAATCTCCTAAACCCCGGCAAGACCCCGCAGGACAACATCCAGTTCCTGGTATTTCTCGTAGCCACTGTCCGGGCGGTATACAAGCACGCGGATATCCTGCGCGCATCTGTCGGCTCGTACGGCAATGATTACAGGCTCGGCGCAAACGAGGCCCCTCCGGCCATCATCTCCGTCTTCCTTGGCGAGCAGCTGACGAAGATCCTCGAGAACATAGAGAAGGGCCAGGTGAGCAAGGCAACGAACGGCGAGATCATCGACCTTGCCGTGTCGTCACTCCCGAACGTCAGTAAAGATGATACGGACCGCAACCGCACATCCCCTTTTGCATTCACCGGGAACAAATTTGAATTCAGGGCCGTCGGCTCATCGCAGTCCATATCTTTCCCCTCCGCCGTCATGAACACCATCGTTGCAGAAAGCCTCGATTATCTTGCCGACAGGATCAGGGAAAAGAAACATGGGAAAAGCACAGGCCATGCGATCATCGAGGTCTTACGGGAAGAGATCAGGGAAATAAAGCCGATCCTCTTCAACGGCGACAATTACAGCAAGGATTGGGAAAAAGAAGCTGCAAAACGCGGCCTGCCGAACAACAAGACAACCCCGGTCGCTCTCAAGGCCCTCATAACGGAAAAGGCCCTGGACATTTTCGAGAAATACCAGGTCCTTTCACGGGTAGAGCTTAGCTCCCGGTACAACATTTACCTCGAAAGATACATCAAGGATTTCGAGATCGAGGCCAAATGCATGTCAAACATTTGCCAGAGCCAGATAATACCCGCAGGCACGACGTATCAAAAGATCCTGGCGAATGCCATTGTATCTACGAAAGATGCCCTGGGACCCAATGCCGATGTGTCCGCGCAAATAGAGCTTTTAACCAGGGTCCTCGATCTTATCAACAAGATCTACACCGTGAACAAGAGGATCCAGGCCGGGATGAAGAAGACATGCGGAGTTCACGACGAAGTGAAAAAAGCCGAGATGCTTGCGAAAGAGATAAAGCCGGAGATGGATGAGCTGAGGGGTTACGTCGACACTCTCGAGGCCCTCATTGACGATGAAATGTGGCCGCTGCCCAAGTTCTGGGAAATGCTTTTTATAAGCTAACTAACGCCGGGTAAACCGGAATGATCAATCCTGGAGAATGATGGAACGGGAAAAGGAAGATATGCCCTGTACACGAGAAAATATTGAGCCGGAAAATATTTACCCGCGTGAAGAATGCGGAGTGTTTGCCGTCCACGGGGATAACGATGCCGCGCGGGTAGCTTTTTACGGCCTTTTCGCCCTTCAGCACAGGGGGCAGGAATCTGCCGGCATAGTAAGTTCCGATGGGCACGAGGTTAGGCAGCATACGGGTATGGGGCTTGCCTGCGAGGTGTTCGGGGAGGAGGAACTATCACGCCTTCCCGGTACCCTGGCGATAGGCCATGTCCGGTATTCGACAACCGGGGCATCGACGATCGTGAATGCCCAGCCGTTTCTCGTCCGATTTGAAAACGAGTATTATGCCCTCGCCCATAACGGCAATATCCTTAATGCGCAAAACCTGCGCGAAAAGCTCGAGGCGCGCGGTTCGATCTTTCAATCGACAATGGACAGCGAGGTGGTGATCCACCTGATGGCGCATCACTTAAGACACGGCCTTGAAGAGGCGATCATCGCCAGTCTATCGCGCCTCAAAGGCGCCTATTGCCTCGTTATGATGACCCGCAACAAGATCATAGCGGCGCGCGATCCCGGGGGTTTCAGGCCATTGTCGCTCGGCAGACTCAACGATAGTTGGGTCGTTGCTTCCGAAACCTGCGCTTTTGACCTTGTCGGCGCCCAATATGTCCGCGATGTCGAACCGGGAGAGATACTTATTATAGACGAAACCGGTTTGAAAAGCCTGAAGCCTTTTCCTCAGGTCAGGCACACCCACTGCATTTTCGAGCTTGTCTATTTCGCCCGTCCGGACAGCCAGGTATTCGGCCGGAACGTATATACGTGCCGTAAACGGTTCGGGCATGAGTTGGCGCGTGAATACAAACCCGATGTCGAGATGGTCATACCCTTTCCAGATTCGGGCGTATACGCCGCTATCGGGTACGCCGAGGAAAGCGGCATTCCGTTCGAGATGGGCATGATCCGGAACCATTACGTGGGGCGGACGTTTATTCATCCGTCTCAGCAGATGCGCGACCTCGGGGTCCGGGTAAAGCTGAACCCTGTAAAGAGCCTGCTGGAAAACAAGTCCATATTGATCGTTGATGATTCCATCATCCGCGGTACGACGAGCCGGAACCGCGTAAAAAATCTGCGGGAGATGGGCATAAAAGAGGTCCACATGGCGGTAAGCTGCCCGCCGACAGTGTATCCCTGTCCCTACGGGATCGATTTTTCGACGAAAGGAGAACTTATAGCGACAAAAAAAGAGAGTGACAGAGCGATCGCAAAACATATCGGCCTCGATTCCCTGCACTACCTTAGCCTCGACGGCATGATAAAGGCTACCGGCCTCGACAAGGGCTGCTTCTGCCTTGCATGTTATGACGGGAAATATCCCGTCGCCCCGCCGAAAAATATTAACAAGCACTGCCTGGAATCCTGCCGGTAAAACCTTAAGGAAGGTGCCTTATGAAAAGATTTTTTGCAATACTGATGCTCCTTAGTCTCATCGCAATGCCCGCAATTATATTTGCGCAGGCGCAGGACCAGCCGACTGACGTTACAAAGCAGTCGGCGGGTGAAGCATCAGTCGCAGCGAAGGCACCGTTAAAGTCCGATACGGGTGATACGGCGTGGATGATCATCGCGACTGCGCTCGTTATGCTGATGACCCCGGGGCTTGCGTTCTTTTACGGGGGCATGGTCGGGCGCAAGAATGTGCTTGGCATCCTGATGCAGTGCTTTACAATTTTGTGCCTTATCAGCGTCCAATGGGTGCTGTACGGATACAGCCTGTCGTTCGCACCGGGAAACGGTTTCTGGGGAGGCCTCCAATGGGCCGGCTTGAGCGGTGTCGGGTTCGCCCCGTACGCGGACTATGCACCGACCATTTCGCATCAGCTCTTCATGGTATTCCAGATGATGTTTGCCATAATCACCCCCGCCCTCATCGTTGGCGCATTCGCGGAGAGGATGAAGTTCTCGGCATTCGTTGTTTTCATCCTGTTATGGGCCACGTTTGTCTATGACCCCGTCTGTCACTGGGTCTGGGGTGTCGGGGGTTGGCTCAAAGAGCTCGGTGCCCTTGATTTCGCCGGCGGCACCGTCATCCACATCAACGCCGGCATCGCAGCGCTTATGACCGCTATATTTATCGGAAAGCGCAAGGGCGTATGCAACCACACGATATTGCCGCACAACCTGCCCTTCACTATCCTCGGTACCGCACTTTTATGGTTCGGATGGTTCGGTTTCAACGCAGGCAGCTCTCTCGGGGCAAATGACATCGCGGTGAATGCATTCATCGTGACGAACACCGCTGCGGCGGCGGCAGGCTTAAGCTGGGCAGTTATCGACTGGGTCTTCAATAAAAAGCCCACCATGCTCGGCATGGCGACTGGCGCAGTCGGGGGCCTCGTGGCCATAACGCCCGCGGCCGGCTACGTAAGTGCCATATCGGCTATAATAATCGGGGTATTTGTCAGTATCTTCTGCTACTTTGCCGTTGCTTTTATCAAGCCGAAATTTGGTTATGACGATGCCCTCGACGTCTTCGGCGTCCACTGTGTCGGCGGTATATGGGGCGCAGTCGCAACGGGTCTTTTTGCATCGAAGGCCGTAAACCCTGCGGGCGCAGACGGGCTCTTCTTCGGCAACCCGAAACAATTGCTGATACAGGTCATTGCCGTGGCGGTGATCGCAGCATACAGCTTCGTGGCCAGTTTCATCATTTACAAGATTATCGATATCGTCATAAAGGTTCGGGTACGCGAGAAAGACGAGATCATCGGGCTTGACCTGACCCAGCATCACGAAAAAGCATACACCGTCCTGGAATAGGAGGGATAAGAGAATGAAACTCATCATAGCCATCATACAACCCGACAGGTTGGAAGCAGTAAAACAGGAACTTTACAAACACGATGTCAATCTCCTCACCGTGAACGAGGTCCTGGGGCACGGAAGGCAAATGGGCGTCGCCGAAGTGTACCGGGGGACGAAGGAGATGGGGAACCTCTTGAGAAAGATACGCCTCGAGATCGCGGTAAATGAGGATTTCGTGGAAAAGACAATAGCCGCCATCGTAAAGGGGGCCCATTCGGGAGAATCGGGTGATGGCAAGATATTTATCCTCGATCTCGTGGAATGTGTCCGGATACGGACGGATGAACGGGGAAGCGCGGCCATCGGCTAGGGTCACCGGGCCTAAGTACTTTACAGGGCAACAACAGGCCCGTCGTGCCGGCGGTACACAATCCGGGAGGTTTTGGATGAAAAGGCATATACGGCCCTCGAGTAAAGAGGCCTCACAATCTTACTATTTAACTTATGGTAGATCAGGGGTAATCTGATATTTGATCTGAGAATATGGTATACGTACCCATAGTTTGCTCCCAAATAATCGATATCCCATCACCTTAGTTTTTCGGCCGATCTTCACGGCCCACTCATCATGATTTTCTGCACGCGCACGATACAAGCCTTTCACTACATCGGGGACATCTCTCTATATAACACCCGTCGTGATGGAAACCCCCGGGATTGACAGCGCATTTCGGGCACCTGTCTTTCTCGTCGTCCGGATAGGGTACGCGAGGAAAGGACTCCCTGTCCTGGTAATCAATATATCCCCCCGCACAGGTTGTCGTCCTGGGGTCGAGCATGTTCTTGCCGCAATGCCTGCAGAGCATAATATCTAAGGCATCCGCATGGCCCGCCATTAAGACATGTTTTTCCTTTTTTGGTTCCGGTACCACCTGCTTTTTCGGCCGATTTTCCTTCACCTCTTTCGGGGGAGTGACATTTTCAGGTTTTTCCCTGGGTTGAGATCGTGTCTTCTTCGTTACGGCCATTTTCCGCGTCCTAAGATAACTCAGCAGATTAGAAGGTGATGTTTCGAGGATGCGCGCAAGGGATGTCTTGCTCACGCCTTTCGCAAGGTAGTCGACGATGATCTCTTTCCTGTCGTCAAGCTTCGACGATGACAGACTGCCCTTCGGCCTGCCAAGGACGGCGCCTTCACTTTTTTTCAGGGCAAGGGCCTTTTTAATTCGCGCCGAAGCAAAACTCGATTCCAGTTCCGCCAGCATGTCGAACGCCGCTGCCGCAGCCTTTGATGACGCATCCGAGGGATTATTCAGTTCAATGTCCTGCCGGGCGGCGGCGAAACGTATACCCCTTTCCGAAAATCCCCTGACGACTGCTACGATTTCGGAAATGTTCTGTCCCAGTCGGGAGATATCGGATATGATTATTGTGTCCCACCGGTTTATGCCGGAAAAAAGCTCCTGTATCCTTTGGTTCCGCTCGCTCTTGTCAGGGGGGATATCGACGGTGATGTAGTTGTCTATAGAGAGGTTCTTCGTTTCGGCATAGGCCCGTATAATATCTTTTTGTTCCGCTGCATCGCCGTCGCCGCCTGTTGTGAGAACGTATGCTATATTCGCCATTATTCTCCTAAAATACTGTAATTATAATTTAGCCGCACGATAATCAAAGATGTAAGTGAATATCATTATTTTTATAATACACATCGAATCCATATTTCCACGATTATTTTCCGAATAAGCAGGCTGGCGGAACAGGCGGAATTGCGCAATAACAGTAGAACAACTATTAAAACAGCACATCTCTTTTTATATAGTTTATATTTATTATGTTAAAGTGTGAACAATGTATTTATACAATAAGAAACAGGGTATTCGTGCTGCTCCGTATAATCTTGATTAAACAAATTCCTGATGATACAAATAGCAATAGGTTCCCATTGCACATATGAAAACAATCAGATTTCGCGACATTTCTGCCCGTGAATTTTTAAAGTTTGCAGGTTTCGCTTTATCTATAGTCCTCGTCGTTTTTTTTATCGCCTATTATGTTGCGCAGCCAATGCCTCCCGATACGATAATTATGACGACAGGCATTGAAGGCCTTTCGTACATGAAATTCGGCGAGCGGTACAAAGAGATCCTTGCCCGCTCAAAAGTGCACCTTAAGCTCCTCGATTCCTCAGGTTCTGTCGAAAACTACAACCGGCTGAAAGATAAGAAAGTGACTGTTGATGTCGGGTTCGTTCAGGGAGGAACAGGCTCTGTCAGGGATGCACCTAACCTGCTCTCCCTGGGAAGTATAGCGTATAGCCCCATATGGGTCTTTTACACCGGGAACCGGACATTCGACGATTTTTCACAGCTAAAAGGCAAAAAGATAGCTATCGGGCCGGTTGGAAGCGGCCTGCGCCGGATGTCCCTTGAACTTCTCAAAACCGCAGGAGCGGCTGGTCCCCCGACGGTTGTCGTTGATCTTAGAGCCGAACGGGCATATGAGGCGCTCATGGACGGCAGGATCAATGTGATGATCACTATCGGGCCGACCGATAATAATTTCATCCATAAATTGCTTATTAATCCCAGGGTAAAGCTCATGAGCCTTTCCCAGGCAGAGGCGTACACCCGGCTTATGCCGGGCCTTTACCATGTCACCTTGCCCCGGGGCGTGATCAACGTTGCAAAGCGATTGCCTTCATCCGATATCCACCTCGTAGCGCCGACGACAAACCTGATAGTGCGTGACACCATGCATCCCGCACTCATGTACCTCCTGCTTGATGCCGCATCGGACATTCATGGCACCTCGGGATGGGTGACCAAATCGGGTGAATTCCCTGCGCCAATGGCCCAGGATTTTCCTTTAAGCGACCAGGCAGAGAGATTCTACAAAACAGGCCGCCCGCTGCTCCTAGATTTTCTTCCTTTCTGGGTAGCGGTCCTCCTCGACCGGATGTTCAGGGTATTGCTCCCCGTTTTCGTCGTGGTCTTTCCTCTCATGCGGATCCTGCCCTGGTTCTATTCCTGGAGGAGCAGGTCAAAGATGCGGCGGCTGTATGGCGAATTGAAATTTCTGGAGATCGAGATAGCCCGGCAAGGCCGGCATGACCCGGCAGATTATGCGGCCAGGCTTGACCGTATCGAGAATGCGGCCAGAAAGATAACGGTTCCTGAGAATTTCTACGGCGAACTGTATACGTTACGCGAGCATATAATACTCGTTCGCCGGGAACTGCTTCAGGAAAGCGAGCATGAAGCTTCTCCTAACGATGATCCGGCCTGACATTCCCGCTCAGCCCCCAAGGTCTTGACACCCTTTATGGGGGCTGTTAGAGTTCACATCATGCGAAAGGACAGGCCCCAGTGCGGGCTGCTGATCGAAAATTCCGAAGGAAAGATACTGCTGCAGCTAAGGGATGATAAGCCGGCCATTCCTTACCCCGACTGCTGGGGGACCTTCGGGGGACAGGTCGAACCAGGCGAAACCCCCGATGAGGCTATCAGGCGGGAGATCCTGGAAGAACTCGAATACGAGGTCTCTCATACGGAATATTTCGGTAATTTCCCCTTCGATGGATACGATATACACATGTTCAGGACGGTTGACCCGAGTGTTGCGCTCGATAATATAAAGGTCAGGGAAGGTCAACGGGGCGGATTCTTTACCCTTAATGAGGTCCGGAACATCCCCTGCGCCTTCAACTGCCGCGATATTGTCGTTGCTTATTTCGCGATGTATCATTGATCGTATGCCGGAACCGTATATTTCCGGCCCGGGGAAATACAATAAAAAAAAGCTGGAGCTTCCATGATCAATTTACGGAAAATGCTTGATCCGAAAAATGTAGCCTTTATCAGTTCAGATGAGGCCGAGGGCCTCGCCGAGAGGACCGTGATGGCAAACCTGACCAGACCGGGGACACGCCGGATATTTCCGGTCAATCCCAACCGGGAGAAGGCTTTCGCTATGAACTGTTTTCGATCTGTGCCGGACATCGAAGAACATATCGATCTTGCAGTCATCATGGTCCCGGGCGAAATATTGCTCGAGACATGCGAGCAATGTGCTAAAAGCGGCGTGGAGGGGGTCATCATCCTGCCGGCGGGCCGAAAGGTCCCGGCGGACGAGTTCGATACGATCATATCCGGTTTATCCCGGATAAAGAATACGTACGGAACGAGGATAATAGGCCCCGGAAGCGCGGGGATAATCCTTCCGAACGGCGGGCTGAATGCCAGTTTACTGCAAGATCCCGGACCCGGCGGCACGGCCCTTATTTCTCAGGGCGGGACGCTGGGGAACGCGATATTTTACTGGGGCATCAGCAACAACGTCGGCTTCAGCATGTTCGTATCCCTCGGCTCCATGATAGACGTCGATTTCGCGGATATTATCGATGAGCTCCAGGAAGATTATCTGACGAAAAATATCATGCTCTATATGGAGCATATCCCCGACGCAAAAAAATTCCTGAGCGCCTCACGCTGCTTTGCGCGCAACAAGCCGATCATCGTGCTGAAGCCCGGCCGGTATCCTGAAAGCACGCCGGCCCTGGTGCTGCATGCGGGGCACGAGACAGGGAATGATGCTGTTTACGATGCGGCATTCAAGCGGGTAGGCATAGTCAGGGCAAGGGAAACCGAGGATTTTTATGACACTGCAACGATACTCGTCTCGCGGTCCTTACCCAGGGGGCCGAAGCTTGCCATAGTCACCAATTCTGGAGGCCTTGGTATTATTGCGTGCGACATTATTGCCGAGCAGCACGGCCAGCTTGCAGCGCCCGGCGGCGAGGCAGGAGAAAGCCCGAAAGCAATAATGCCGGGGGATCCTGCCGGCCATAATCCCGTTGACCTTTCCGGCGATGCGGACATCGGCAAATATTGCGATGCCATCAATATCTGCATCAAGGATGCCGGGGTAGACGGCATACTTGTCATATATGCCCCCGTCCTCAATTGCGACCCGGGAGAACTGGGGAATGAGGTGGCGAGGCTCGCTCAAAAAACGGCCAAACCGGTCATTGCCGTCTTTACGGGAGGAGATTATTCGCGTGAAGGCGCGCTGGCCTTAAGAGGTGCCGGGATACCAACATACGATACCCCCGAGGATGCAGTCCGCGCCTATATGTACATGGTCAATTACAGGCGGAATATCGAACTCCTCAACGAGACCCCCGAAGAGCTTCCGGAGAACGAAATGAGGCTTTCAAATCATTTAAAGGCCATCATTCGAAATGCAGCACGGGAAAACAAGGAATTTATTGAGGACGGTCAGGCCCGCAGCTTCCTCGAAAATTACGGCATACCCCTGCTCAAGGCCGGCCGGGAAGAAAGGGAGGTTAAGACGCCTCCAGTTGAGGAATGGGCATTGCGGTCAATGAGAGACATTGATTTTGGTGCGTTTATTCTTCTTGTTTCCATGGGCTCCGGGAATATGCCGGGAAGAAAGGGTTTTGCCGTAGGGCTGCCGCCCTTAAACCAGGTCCTTGCAAAGCATCTCATGAAAGAAGCGCAGTTCGCATTATCACACAAAGAAATCGCATTTGACATGGAGAACCTGATCGTGAGATTTTCCAATCTCGTTACCGATTTCCCCGAGATAGAGGAAATTGAGATAGAGACCTGCGTTATGCCCGATAACAGGATATACGCCCGGAACGCTTCGATCCGCATCGATCGAGCTTACAAGAAAGGGATCATCCAATACCCGCACCTCGCAATAATGCCGTATCCTTCCCGGTATGTTACGCAATGGAAACTCCGTGACGGCAGGCCCGTCCTGATTCGGCCTATACGGCCTGAAGATGAGCCCCTGCTTAAGGAAATGATGCCCGGATTATCGGAGGAGACATTGCGGGTGCGTTTCTTCGTCGTCCCTGCCGAGTTCACCCACATGATGCTCATGAAATTCTGCAACGTGGATTACGACAGGGAGATAGCGATGGTGGTCGAACTCACCGAAGACGGCAAGAGGAAGATCATCGGCGGCGGCCGGTTGATCATCGAGCCCGATACGGAAAGCGGCCAGTTTGCCCTCCTCATATCCGATAATTTTCAAAAACAGGGCATTGGAGAAAAGATGCTCGATGTTGTTATCGGCATCGCTCAGGATAGAGCGCTTCACGAGGTATACGGGGTCGTGCTGTCGGAGAACTCAAAAATGCTCGGCCTCGCTGCCAAGATGGGTTTCAAGCCCCGGAGGCTCCCCGACGGCATCACCCGGGTCGGTCTTGCGCTTGATTGATATCCGGGTAAAACGGTACAACGTATTTGCCTTACAGCAATTCTCATTGACGTTCTTTAAGCCCATGGTGTAGAAAAAAAGAAATTCAATCCCGTAAAGCGAGGCTGCATGAGCGATCACGAAATGGAAAAGAAGCTTATGAGGATCATCTCCGACATCGCGGAGGGCCGCTATTCCGATGAGATCATGGAATTGACGAGGTATGATGTGCCGGATACGACCCGGACAATAGCCGAAGCCGTCGCCCTCATGATGGTCAAGGTAGAGGCCCGGGAATTCAAGCTCCAGCAGCTTGTAGACGAACTGAAAGAGCTCAACGAAAAGATCCGAAAGAATACGATAGCCGCAGTGACCGCCATGGCGCAGGCCCTGGCAGCCCGGGACATATATACCGAGGGCCATACCTCGAGGGTGGCCGGCTTCTCATATGAAATTGCGCTCGAACTTGGTCTAAAACCCGAAGAAGCCGAATATGTACGTTTGGCGGGAGCCCTTCACGATATCGGAAAGATCGGGTTTCCGGACGTACTCTTCAGCGAACACGATGCAAGACTCCCGTCCGAACTGGTCAAACAGATAAGCCGGCATCCCGCTATAGGTGTAAAGATCCTGGAGCCCCTCGATTTTCTGGGGCCCGCTATCGATTATGTCGCAGCTCATCATGAACGGCTCGATGGAAAAGGTTATCCCCGGGGCCTCAAAGAGGACCGGATCCCTCTCGGTGCGCAGATCGTTTCCGTGGCCGATATCTACGACGCTATAACGTCAGAACGTCCCTATCAGAAAACAAGGACACCCGAAGAAACCCTCGTCATCCTCCACGACATAGCAGGGACCCGAGTCAGGATCGAGATCGTTGAAGCATTGGAAAAGGTTTTGAGAACAAGGGAGCAAACCTGATGAAATACTATTGTTTCATCAGGCCATGATATTGACAATATACCCTGCCCGTAATAGTATCTAACAGATCGAAGGCCGATCTGTTATGGCAGCCTCAGCGGGCTGGTTCCGGCAGCGGCCCGCCGGCGTTAAAGGAGAGCGGTGTGTCAGCGCTATCTTTATGGGTCGGATTTTTATTCATTGTCATACCTGTTCTGGTAACGACCTGCGTCTTCATACTTATCTACTTAAATCAAAAGCGCAACAGGGAAAAGGTCCCCGTTCCCCGGGCCTGGAGGGCAGTGACGGCCCGGATCACGGCTGCAAGCGTGGAGTTGAGCCATGGCGAAGATGATGCTTCTTACTATCCCAGCATACAATTCGAATACACGGATGAAGGCCGGGTATTCAAAGGCACCCAGGCAGTTGGCAGGCCATACAATATCATCTCCAAAGCGTGGCAGACATTATCGCGTTACGAGGTGGGAAAAGAGATAACCGTGTACTGCAACCCTGATAATCCAGGTGAAACCCGATTATGGGTAAAGTAAGGAAAGTGTCGACGGCCGCCGGCTTAAGTGATAAGCCTGCCGAAAATATCCGGGTATTAATATTTACATAAATGAATTACCTGCGGTAAAGTGTAGCGAGACTTGGAAAAAAGGGGGAGCCGTGAAAATATTCCTGATGCTGGCCATATTTATCGCCCTCTTCGGTTGTGCCGCCGCACCGCGACAACTGAAGGACAGCGATTTTCTCACGAAACACGTATCGGCAAATCTGCCTGTAACCGAAGCGTACGCTAATTTGCGGCAGGGTTTCAGGTACTGCGCCCCCGAAAAATACGGATTCCCGGATTGCAAGGCTCCCGAAAAAGACGGGGCCGTCCTTTGCAATATTTATCCCGATAAAACCACGGCAGGAAAAACCAACCGGGCATTGGGCAGGATACAGCTTTCCCCCGAGTCAACAGGGACAAAGGCAGTCTTGCGCGTTCGAAAAAACATTGCGAATAATGAAGACATACTGACAGCCTGGGAGATATTCATGTCCGGCAGAGTGCGGGAGGTCTGCCCGTAACCAGGCCGGGCCCCGGTCAGCACACCGTTATTGTTTGCGGCCGGCGATTGCCTTGACATCGGTACCGGTAAATGACAATTCCAAGGAGAACGTAATATGCATGCACTGGTCCTTTCCCTTATAGCTTTTGTTTGTATTTTCGGCGGGGCCTTTTGCGGGATGTCCCTGCGCAATTATTTACCCGAGCATCACCTGAGCGAAGAGTCCAAAGATATCTTCAAATTGGGAACGGGAATGATCGCCACTCTCGGCGCGCTTGTCCTTGGCCTCCTTATCGCCTCGGCAAAGGGGAATTTCGATACAGTGAGCAGCGGACTGAGGGACACCGGTTCGAAAGTTATCATCCTTGACCGGACACTGGCTCAGTATGGACCGGAAACGGCAGAAGTCCGCGATATGCTGCGCAGCGCTATTACCACTGCCGTTCGGGAATACTGGCCCGAGGATGCGAAATCTTTAGCGCCGGTAAAGGCCCTGAAGTCAGCGGATAAAATGTATGATCTCCAGATGCGGCTTCTGGGTCTTTCCCCGAAAAATGAAGCCCAGCAGGCGCTCAAATCCAGGGCGCTTCAGGTCAGCGGGGAGATCGATCAAGCGCGCTGGCTCATTACGGAACTACGAGGCATGACTTCGCTTCCCGCTACCTTTCTTGTCATCATCGTCTGCTGGTTCACCATAATCTTTACCAGTTTTGGTTTATTCGCCCCGCGTAATGCAACGGTGATCGTGGTATTATTTGTCTGCGCCCTATCTGTGGCCTGTTCGCTCTTTCTGATATCGGCACTCGACCGCCCGTACGGGGGACTGGTCAAGGTTTCCGGCGCTCCCCTGCATAATGCTTTGATGATTATCGGGAAGTAACATGGTTATCGCTGAAAAATTGTATGGAGGGCGGGAAGGAGGCGGGCAAATGACTCTATGGCCGAAACATCCGATCATCTATGAGATCAATACCTGGGTCTGGCTTCAGGAACTGGGCCAAAAATATGAGAAACAGGTTACCCTTGGCACGGTCCCCCGTGATGAATGGGACGCCCTTCGAGATCTGGGAGTTGATGCCGTGTGGTTCATGGGTGTCTGGGAACGAAGCCCCGCGGGCATCGCCATCGCAAATCGGAATGCGGACCTTCTGAAAAGTTTTCGGGAGGCCCTTCCCGATTATCGGCCGGAGGATAATGTGGGGTCCCCTTATTGCGTGCGTCGATACGCGGCCGACAAGCATCTCGGCGGACCCCGGGGCCTCGCCGTTGCCCGAGGCGAGCTGGCAAGCCGGGGTATCCGGCTTCTCCTTGATTTTGTCCCGAACCATGTGGCGCCGGACCATCCATGGGCCATGGATAACCCTGAATATCTTGTTCAGGGGAGCACGGAAGATATGGTGAATGACCCGGCATCGTTCATCGGGATCGGTGAGAAGATCTTTGCTTGCGGCCGCGATCCCTACTTTCCGGCATGGCCGGATGTGATCCAGCTCAATGCCTTTCATCCGGGACTGCGTCGTAAAGTCATCGAAACCCTATCCGATATTGCCGGGCAGTGCGACGGTGTTCGCTGCGACATGGCCATGCTCCTCATCAACTCCATTTTCGAACGTACCTGGGGCAGCCGGGCGGGTCAACCCCCTGCGACGGAGTATTGGGCCGAAGTGATCTCCTCCATCAGACAGGCATTTCCGAATTTTCTCTTTATAGCGGAGGCCTACTGGGACCTCGAATGGGAACTTCAGCAGCAGGGGTTCGATTACTCTTACGACAAGCGCCTTTATGACCGTCTGGAACACGAAAACTCCCGGAGCGTGCGGCTCCATCTTCATGCCGATCTCGCCTACCAGGAAAAGCTGGTCCGCTTTATCGAAAATCACGACGAACGTCGCGCGAGGGCGGTCTTTTCCCCGGAGAAACACCGGGCGGCGGCCGTCACCGTCGCCACGATCCCGGGAGCAAAACTTTTCCATGAAGGACAGTTTGAAGGAAGGAAGGTCAGGCTTCCAGTGTTCCTGGGCCGGCGGCCTTCCGAACCGGTGGACACCGTCCTCCAGATGTTCTACCGGACGTTTTTGAAAACCGTTTCACTCAAGGAAATGCGCAACGGCCTCTGGCAGATCTGCGATTGTACAGGCTGGCCTGATAACAGGACTTGCGAGAACCTCATCGCCTGGTCCTGGCAGGGCGACGGGGAATATCGTCTCATCGTTGTGAACCTGTCGGCTTCGAGTGCACAAGGGCGTATACCGATGCCATGGCCCGAGCTCAAGGGAAGGACATGGCAGATTACCGACCTTTTTACCGAAGGTCATTACGACTGGAGCGGCGACGAGATGTGCAACAGCGGATTGTACGTGGATCTCCCCCCGTGGGGATACCACGTCCTGGCTCAATGGCGGCCAATACAATAGATTGGCGGCGCGCGTCTGGCTTATCGAGGGATAATAGGTTATTATTATGCCCTGGAAAACAAACTGCACCATAAACTATTAAAAAAGGAGACTGTTTTATGAAAATCACCAAAATCGTTGTTGTGCTTATCGCATTATTGATCGCCGCACCGTTATTCGCCCAGATGGCCCCCTCCGACAAACCGGCAAACACCAAGCAGCTTCTGATGGATAAGGTCAAGGCTGACAAGAAACTCGTCGTAGCAGAGAACATGCAGCTCACGGAATCAGAAGCCAAGGGTTTCTGGCCGGTCTATGAAGCCTACCAGAAGGACCTGGGAGCCATCAACGACCGCATGGCCGCCATGATCAAATCATATGCCGAAGCCTGGAATGCGAAATCGATAGATAACGAGAAAGCAAAGAAAATGACTGCCGAGATACTCACCATCCAGTCAGACGAAGTGAAATTAATAAAATCATATGTGCCCAAACTGAGCAAGGTGCTGTCGGCCGTCAAGGTTGCCCGGTACGTGCAGATAGAGAACAAGATCCGGGCCATGGTCAAGTATGAGCTCGCCGAAGCGATCCCCCTGGTTCCCGGAAAATAATAATTCGGCCTTGACCGATGTCAGGTTGAACTGATGTAATTTCCCGATCTGTAAGAAAACGTCCAAAATGCATTGGGGCCACCTCGTGGCCCCTTTTTTATTTAGGGAGAATGACGAAATCGTACTTCCACTACGTGCTCCACATGATCATCGACAAGTGGGATGAATACGTCCTTTTGCTTAACTCCGTCAACTGTCACTCTCGTTATACCCTTACCCCTGCGTCCCTGCGCCACCTTTATATGGTAGACCGTTTCCCTGTACCGGTAATGTACCGTAAAGCCCTCCCAATCGTTTGGGATACAGGGCTCTACGTATAGCCTGTCTACTTCAAGTCTCAGACCAAGCAGTGATTCCAGGACCAGCCTGTACATCCATCCGGCAGACCCTGTGTACCACGTCCATCCGCCGCGGCCTGTGTGCGGCGCGACTGCGTATATGTCGGCGGCGACGACGTAAGGCTCGACTTTATACGTGCCGATCCCTTTAGCGGATCCGTGATTCACAGGATTGATCATGGTAAGGAGCTCCCAGGCACGCAGGCTGTCACCCATGGCTGCGAAAGCCATGGCGGCCCAGATGGCCCCATGCGTGTACTGCCCGCCGTTTTCCCTGACCCCCGGAACGTACCCCTTTATGTAGCCGGGATTCAGATCCGATGTATCAAAGGGCGGGTCGAGGAGTTGGATCAACGCAGCGTCAGGACGCACAAGATACTTCCTTACCGCCTTCATCGCCATGCGCGAGCGCTCGGTGCTTCCCGCCCCGGACAACACCGACCAACTCTGCGAAATGGAATCGATCCGGCATTCGGGGTTGACCGATGAACCGAGCGGTGTGCCGTCATCAAAAAAAGCGCGGAGATACCACCGGCCATCCCAGCCGTGCTCTTCGATATTTCTGCTCAGCGTGCCCGCTTCCTTCTCGCAGCGGTCCGCAAAGGGCAGGTCCCCGTGGATGCGCGCAACCTCCGCGAAACTCATAAGCACGTTATAGAGGAAAAATGCGAGCCAGACGCTTTCTCCTTTGCCTTCCTTGCCCACCATATTCATGCCATCGTTCCAATCACCGGAACCGATGAGCGGCAGGCCATGTTCACCAAACTTAAGGCCCTGCACGATGGCCCGTACGCAGTGATCATAGAGGTTTCCCTTTTCTTCGGACCCGCCGGGCATATCGTAATATGAGTCCTCGTCAGCATTGACTGCGCGGCCTTTAATGAACCGGACGCGTTCATCCAGCACTCCTTGATCTCCGGTGGCCAGAACATAGCGGCATGTCGCCAATGGCAGCCAGAGAAGATCATCCGAGCAGTGGGTGCGCACGCCCCGGCCCGCGGGTGGATGCCACCAGTGCTGCACATCACCTTCTACGAACTGTCGCGATGCGCTGAGGAGCAGGTGCTCACGCACGAGTCCGGGTTCGGTATGGATAAGGGCCATTACATCCTGCAGCTGGTCACGAAAGCCGAAGGCGCCTCCTGACTGGTAATAACCGCTGCGTCCCCAAAGACGGCATGAGATCGTCTGGTATAAGAGCCAGCCGTTGGCAAGGACATTGATAGAGGGGTCTCTGGTTTCTACCTGGACCGCACCGAGAGTGCGGTTCCAGTACTGCCATACTTCCTCAAGGGCCTCGTGTGCTGCCAGGGACCCCCGGAAACGATACGCCATGGCGCCGGCATCATTGGCATCCTTGCCTGCACCTAACGTGAAGACGATCTCGCGCTCTTCCCCATCTGCCAGTTCAAATGCCACCTGTATCGCTCCGCATGGGTCGAGGGTAGCCCCTACCCTGCCGGAGGGCTTGAGCCTCGCCATGGAAGCGGGATTTGACAGCGTTCCGTTGCGTCCGAGAAATTCCTTGCGGTCGCCGCTCATGGTCCGGGTCGGGTCATCCACATTGAAAAAGGCGACCCGGCCGCCGAATTCGGTGTTATACGGGTTACTTGCAAACAGGGCCCCGCTTTGAGGATTGATAGCAGTCGTTATATGCATGACTGATTTCGGCCTCAGATCGCCCAGGACCCATTCGACATATCCGGTGGCAGAAAGCCGCCGGGTCCGTCCCGACATGTTGCGAACCTTCAGTACGGTAAATTTGACGGCGGCATCTATGGCCACGTATACCCACACCTCGGTGCTGATCCCGCGTTCATTGTGCTCGAAGACGCTGTAGCCGAACCCGTGCCTGGTCACGTAGGGATTCGCTCCGCGGCTGGGCAATGGCATGGGGGACCAGAAGTGCCCGCGTTCTTCGTCCCGGATATAAAAGGCTTCCCCGCTCGAATCACTGACAGGGTCGTTGTACCAGGGGGTCAGCCGGAATTCATGTGCGTTTTCGCTCCAGGTATATGCAAGCCCGCTTTCCGAGATGACAGTTCCAAAAAACGGGTTCGCCAGCACGTTCACCCATGGCGCCGGTGTCACCTGGCTCAAGGACGTTGAAATTACGTACTCCCGGCCATCAGGAGTAAACCCTCCTAATCCATTGCCAAGCATAAGGTCCTGACGAGGCTCTGCCGCCATTACGGGGACATTGCCCTTTGCGGCCCGGGTCGGGAGAAGTGCCGGCACTATTCCTTCCGGAAAGTTCCGGGTCTTTAACTGGTTGGAGAGCGTTCCCTTGTGGTCGGTAATAATGACACGGGCAACAGCATGGAACAGACCGCGGTCCTCCTTGGATATCTGGTCGGAAGGCCTCACAAAAATACCACCCGGCCGATCGGTCACATTGCCTTCGGTGCCTGCGGCAATAAGCCCCATGATCTGTTCATGAAGAAGCTGCCGGTACCCTGCGTGATCTTCGTTCCAGATCATCAGGTCAACCGATAATCCTTTAAGACGCCAGTAAGCATGGGCCTGAACAAGCTGCCGCACAAGGTTGATGTTGGCCGGATCTTCGATCTGCAGCAGCACAATGGGAAAGTCGCCGGAAATGGAATAACTCCAGAGGCCGGACTGCCCGCGGCGGTTTTTCATGAGAGCCCCGGGACTCGCCCGCAACGACGAATTGGCGTATATGATAGAAGCAGCAAGACGCCCATAAAGCTGGGCATCGGCTTCTGTGGCATTGATCTGCCTTAAGAGCACCTGGCTGTGCGTCCACGCCAGATCAAAGACGCGATCGGCGATATGCAGGTCCTGGTATTTCTCGACAAGCCCCATTGAGGCATCACGGGTTTCGGCAATACCGGTAACGATAATAACGGTCGCCGATTGTTCCGGATCAAGGATCATCCGGTGGCGGATCGAAGCGATCGGATCGAGCACCGACCCCTCGCTGTCCGACAGCCCGGATAATCCTCTCATGGCTTCCGGATCGACAATTGTATTCCCCCGGCCGATAAACCGCGCGCGGTCGGTTTCACACGACACTTCATTGGTCTTTGCTCCGTGCACGGCCATCACGTGGAACATCCATGGCGACTCTTCCTCAAGGGAGCGGGGTCTGCGCGTGCAGAGTATCGCACCTTGCGGGCGGACGATCTCGGTCCGGACAAAAAGATTGCTGAAGGCCGGGTGCAATTCGTCCTGGGCCGGTGATGCAAGGACCACTTCCTCGTAGCTCGTGACCTCGATATTTCTCCGTGTCCGTCCCCTGTTGGTGATCGTGATCCGCCGTATTTCTATATCATCTTCAGGTGAAACTGCGATCTCCGTATGGGTATCGATGTCGTTGTCACGGCGACGAAACTCTGCCCGTCCTTCCGAGAATATCGCCTCGTATTGCTTCGAAACCTTGAGCGCAGGCTGATGCGTCGCTGACCAGAAAATGCCCGTTGCCGTATCGCGAATATAGCAGAACGAACCCCAGTTATCGCATGTGCTGTCTTCGCGCCATCGTGTCACAGCCAGGTCTTTCCAGCGGCTGTAGCCGCCGCCGGCGTTTGTGACCATCACGTGATATCTGCCGTTCGACAGCAGCTGTACTTCCGGTGCCGGCGTGTCGGGGCTCTTGTAGACGCGTATCGGCATTTCTTCTACATCATGCGAGGTTGTATGGACATCTGCGAGTTCAGTGGTGTGTGAATAGAACGCCGTGGCCTTCGGTACCCGCTCCTGGAGCAGAAGAATAATTGCCTGAAATGAAGGGTTTGATTCGAACCGCTTCTGCATGGGCCTATCGAGGAGCAAAAAAGCAAGGGACAGGAGGCTCATGCCCTGATGGTGGGCCATGAAGGAGCGAACCACTGCGCTCGTCTGTCCGAGGGGGAGATGGGCAGGGGTATAGTCAACGGCCTCGTAAAAACCATACTTCCCCTCTAAACCCTGGGCAGCCAGTCCTTCAAGGTTGCGGCAGGCCTCTTCTGGCGCCACCATGAGTGCCAGCGCCGAGGCATAGGGAGCGACGACAATCTCCCCGGCGAGTCCGCGTTTAAGCCCCAGGCCGGGCACGCCAAAGGCGCTGTACTGGTAATTGAGGTGACCGTCAATTGCGTTATACCCGGATTCAGAAATACCCCAAGGTACGCCGCGTTTTTTCCCGTATTCTATCTGTCGTGCGACAACTGCCCTGCAGGTCTCGTCGAGGAGCGTGTTCTCGTATGCGGGCATTACGAGGAGCGGCATAAGGTATTCAAACATGGAGCCGCTCCAGGAAAGAAGGATCGGCTCTCCGGCAGCCGTAGTAAGGAGGCGTCCCAGGGCAAACCAGCTCTCCTGCGGCAATTGACCCTCAGCAATCCCGACAAAGGTTGCCAGTCTCGCTTCTGAAGCGAGCAGATCATAATAACTCGCATCCCGCCGGTTTTCGCTCACATTGTAGCCGATAGCCGACAGGTGGCTATCTTCGTCATAGAGGAAATCATGATCAATACGGGCGAATTCACCGGATTGCACGGCGAGGTCATCGATATCCCCTATTCTTTCCCTGGCCCTTATGCTTGTTGTCTCGACGGCCCTTAGAAGCTCGTCAAGCTGCTCACGCTCATTGTGTGTCCAGCGCTCCCGATCGGTCATTTCGGAAAGTAATTCGCTGTCAAGGCCGGCCAATCTGCGTAATGTCGGAATTTCGCCGAGAACGGGAAAGTCACCCAAGATTCTGGGAGAGATCGAAAGTGTTGTCCATGGCGCAAGAAGGCTGAGATCATCGATAGCGGCCCGACATTGGGTTGAGAATGCCTTCGCCCACCATGATGACTCGCTCTCAGAGCCGGCGTCAAGGCTTTGGATTACGTGAAGGGCACAATCGTCGATCCTGTCAAGGCTTTCACGTATAGTATAGAGAGCGCCCGCACCGGATGTGCCAATACCCGCAGGGAGGCCGGACGGCACGCTTTCACGGGGGGCATCCCAGGAATAGGAGCTGAGCAGTTCCAGATCTTCTCGAATTTGAATGAGCCGGGCCGGGGCAGCTTCTCCGGAGACGTCCACGAGAATCCTCAACGTATCAAGGAGCCCGTCAAACACTTTTGCCCCGAATATCTTCTCATCAGGGAGCACGCTCATCCCTGCGCTCAACGTCAACAAATGCGCTGCCAGATTTCCGCTATCCACCGTCGAAATATACATCGGCAGCAGCGGTCTGAGAGATTCTGTGTCATACCAGTTATAAAAGTGTCCCCTGAAGCGCTCCATCGCTTCCATTGTGCTGAAGGCTTTAGCCGTCCTATCGATAAGCTGCCCCGTGGGAATGTAGCCAAAATCCCAGGCAGACAAATTGGCAAGAAGTGCAAGCCCCATATTGGTTGGTGAGGTACGGCGGGCAACCTTGCCGAGGGGATGCTCCTGGTAATTGTCGGGTGGAAGCCAATGGTCGTCCGGGTTGACAAAGGTCTCGAAATACCCCCAGGTCTTTCGGGCGACTTTTCTTAAAAAAATAAGCTGGTCAGAGGAGAGCCTCGCTTCACGGCGATGCAATGGCTTGCTGAGCCACCAGGCTATAAAGGGCGAGATAAACCAGGCTACCAGAACAGGCAGGGCAATGATCAAAGCCCGGGGTCGTGACAGCGCCAGACAGGCAGTCACGGCAACGGCAACGACCGGGGAGATTCCCATGGCCAGACAGGTACCGGCCAGGTCTTTTCGGCTAAGGCGATCAGAGTCGCCTGAAGGGTTCCATTCGAGAAGGCGCCTTTGCGCGGCCAGCATTCGCCAGATGGTGCGAAAAACAGCGTCAATGCTGAAGACGGCTTCATAGGGCAGGCAAAGAAGTGTAAATGCGATCTGGCCAAAACTTTCGGAACTGGCCTTTATCGAGGCGAGAATGTGCTGACCGGGAAGAACATCGGCCGGTTTCTGAAATAGATCCATAATAGAAATAAATAAGGACGGGACCACAATGGCCCCCAGTGCCGTGAGGGTCCATAACCAGGGCGAAGGCAATACTGTCCAGCCCAGGATAAGAAGGAGCGTCACCGCGAGCGGCGTCAGGCTGCGCCGCAGGTTGTCGAGGATCTTCCATCGCGAAAGCGCAGAAAGAGGATTCTTCTGAGGGCGCCCGTTGAGGCCCGGGACTGCCGGCAGAAGCCATCTGAAAAGCTGCCAGTCTCCCCGGATCCAGCGGTATCTGCGGTTCACGTCTGCGCCGTATCGCGAGGGGTATTCCTCATATAGCTGCACATCACTTAAGAGGCCCGCCCTCGCATAGCATCCTTCGATGAGATCGTGGCTTAATATCCTGTTCTCAGGAAAGCGTCCCTTAAGGACCTTCTCAAAGGCCTCGATCTCGTAGATGCCTTTGCCGATGAATGAGCCTTCCCCGAAAAGGTCCTGGTACACGTCAGAGACAACCCGGGTATAGGGATCGATACCCGCATCACTTCCCCACATACGCGCGTACAGTGACCGGTTTGCGCCTGGCAGGCTCACGGCAACCCGTGGCTGAAGGATACCGTATCCGGCGGTGATGCGTTTTAGCTTTTCATCATATTGCGGGCGATTCAGCGGGTGTGCCATAGCCCCCACAAGCTGCCGGGCTGCATCACGCGGCAGTTGTGTATCCGTGTCAAGGGTAATGATATATTTTACTTTCGACAGCGCTGCCAGATCTCCCACGATTAAGGAAAATTCTGTCCTGACACCTTCCCGGATAAGCGAATTTAAAGCTGCAAGCTTTCCCCGCTTCCGCTCATACCCCATCCAGATACGTTCTTCCTCATTCCAGAGGCGCGGGCGATGGAAAAGGAAGAATGTGTCAGCTTTCGTGTCCGTGTACTTCCTGTTCAGTTCATCAATTTTCTGACGCGCCAGCGACAGCAGGGGCGCGTCCTCCGGCAGGCTTTCCATATCAGCGTCACGGAAATCGGTGAGCAGGCCAAAATACAGGTTTTCGTCTCTATTTGCCAGGAACCTGATCTCCAGCGCATCCATCAGGTGTTCGATGTTTTCGCCGCCCGTGAGCATAGTGGGCACGACGACGAGCGCAGATGATCCCCGCGGAATTCCCTTGGAGAAGTCCATTCGAGGAAGAGGATGGGGCGCTACAATGCGGGTCGTAAGCCAGTTTACCAGGGCAATCGCCAGCTGGCCTACACTGAATAGCGATACTACACCGATAAACCACAACCAGGGACCACGCAATCCCATGTAATGAGCTTCCATGAGCAGGTACACAGTAAGGATTGCGGAGATAATACAGCTCGTGCCAAGATAAAAGGCCAGAGGGAATCTGTGAATTGCTTTTCGTGCAGTCTCAGTAAAAGACAGGCACACCCCGGCAAGCCCCTCGAGCTCTCCCAATCCCTTGTCGATCAGGTAAAACCCGACATGGCCCTCGCGTCCGTCGGAATTGTTCTGTCTTCTATACTCATCGGCAAGACGGACGGCAGCCTGTGCCGCTTCGTCTTCGGACAATTGACTGCTCTTTGAGATCTCTTCCACTACGTGACGGTATTGATCGCGAGTTGTAAAATCCATCCCGCTATACATTCCGGCAGGGTCCCTGCGAAGGGTTTGTTCGACGATACTCATTGATTCGACAAATTTACGCCAATCCATGGCCCCCAGGAAACGCAGACTGCCGATACTGTTGCTTATGGAAAGCTGATCGGCTGCCTGTTGCTGGTTCTCTGACTGTATTAACTGTTCGATCGTCAGGCCCGACTCGGAGAGCTGCTGTTCGATCCAGGTAAGGGGCAACGCCAGAGAAGGGCCCTGGCCTGTAAGACGGCGCGTGAACTCTGCGATAAAAGAACTGACCATGGGAGGATCTGAGCGTACCATGTCGCCAATGATCAAGATCAAATTCCTGGGATTTTGTTCGGCAGTCTCGGTAATACGGTCCGCCCAATAGTCGGCAAGGTTCCTGTCGGTCCTGTCGGATGCGATCCGCACTGCGACCCGCCGGAGATTTTCGATAAGAGCCAGGCGAAGCATGATAGGAATTGCCCATAATTCCCCCAGTTTGAGCGCGGTGACTGTCTGATATGCCGCCGTGAAACCGCTGAGGCTGTCTGGATCAACCCGTCCATCGCCGTGAGAGATTATCTCCAGCGCGATGTCGTACACGCGGGGAAGGCTCGCTGACGGACCATTTTTCAAACGCGGCAATCCCTTGCTGTAGCCCTTTGGCAGGTATCTTTTGGCGGTGCGGACCTGTTCTTCGATGAGATAAAAGTTGTCGAGGAGCCATTCTCCTGCAGGGGTAATTCTCCTTTTTTCCGTCAGAGCGTTCGTCAGGAGCTCACGGACATCAAGAAGGACAACTTCATTCTCGCCGAGCCGGCCCAATAGTTTTTCAGCGAAAGAATCGGTACTTAAGGTATGTGTCCCGGCAAGGTCCTTTCCGTGCTGCTCCATCTGGGACACGCTGAACAACTCTGCCCGGAGCGGCAGTTCATCGGCAAGGCGCTTTCGTTCTGGAATGGTGCTGCGAAAACGCGCCCACAAACGGGGCAGTTTCCCGATAATTTTTGTCCTCAGGAATGTCAAATTGAAAATCTCCTTGATTGGAACTGAAAGCTGTAGAGCAACCGGACCTTGGTTATGGAAAATCTTCGACCCCCACTTCTTAAGACTATTGTCGACAGCATTTACCGAAGCGGGGCGGGTTTATGTATATCTGTAGTTTACAC
>CAIQJW010000248.1 GCA_903872255.1 uncultured delta proteobacterium
AGCAAAAGAAACACGATCCCGGCTGTTAAACCGTGCGTTCGAGTCATTACGTGCCCTCCCATGATCTTAATAGATCAGCATAATATTATCCTTGCATAAATCACACAGGTTACAATCGCAGATTTTGTTGACTAGATTAAAATGAAATTTGTATTGTATATTCCACGGGTCGGGGGCGGCTCAAGTTTTTTGACCAGAACTAATTTACAGGACTTATTCAAAAGGTAAAAACCATTGCCATTAATTTATCATGCAAAGAGACCAGTATAAAACATATAACGGATATGGCCATAGCGTGAAGTTTGAACCGACCAATTGTCTCGGTATAAGCCCTTCATCAATTGCGGAAAAGGTCAGGTCGCAAATCCCGTCAAGCCCAAAGAGGTATGACAAAAATGAGAAGGTGGACGAAATTTACCGGGACTGGTCACGATCACGATCTGTACAGCATTCTCAAGATATGAAATACGATCAGGTCCTGTTTTTATTCTATGACCTTTATAAGCCCAGGATATTATCCATAGCAAGGGCCTACCGTAACCTGAGTCCCATTTTCGATGACGATGACCTCCTTCAGACAGGACTTCTTGGAATATTCCAAGCACTGATAAAATATGACCATGCCGAAAATATTGCCATGAAATTTTCAACATACCTTGAATGGTCCATACGTAATATTTTCCAACGGGCAATAGGTTATAACGATAAATTCGTCGAGATCTATGATGTGAGCGACCGGTTTGAATGCACAATGAATTACCAGGAGTTCCTTGTCAAAAAGAAGGAACTCCTGTCAACGGGACATACATATACGATCAAATCGAGGCAGTGTTATATTCCTGATGAAAAGATCGAGGCCTACTCCTCTGAGTCAAATTTATCTGACGCGGGATGGGGGTCGATGATATTAAACGTCCGGAGATGATCTGAGTGGGAGACAATAAAGGGATGAAAAATGTATCTGCAGGAAAGCCCGAAAATGCTTCCGTGACCGATACGGAGGATATAAGGGAGCGCGCGCTAGAGGTCATAGCATACTACGAAAGAACAAAGTCGGCCATACGAAAAGAGGTCCGGAAAGAATTCATGCGGGAAATAAAAGGCTTTGAACAAGAACGAGGCGGGCGGGAAAAGATCATAAAAGAGAAAATGATGGAGATCGAAAGCCTGGGGGCAAAGATCGAGTCGCTGAACAATACTATGTACGGACTTCAATCCAAAAGTAAATTATGGGAACATGAATGCGCCAGAATATCAGAAACCTACCGCAGGACAGTAATGTATTATTCAAACCCGGGACTGATCGAAGTGCAATTGCAGGTAATATTGGAATATGCCGATGCGCTGGTCAGATTTGTCGGATCGCATAAATGGGAGAAGGGTACCTCAGACATGGCGCAAACATTCCGCGACTCGATATGTATAAAGATGGACCAGATCGTTCACGAGATCAACACGAACATCATGGACGACACATCTATCGCATCGGCCAAAAACAAAATTGAGACCGCGTCTCAAAAATAATTCATTAATTCTGAAGATAGGGTGTTTTCTTATGATCTATTACTCTAGATCGTATCCCCTTTTATTTTGCAGCAGCTTTCTTAACGGCTGGTTTCTTTGCCGCCGAAGCCGGTGCCGCTTTCGCGGGAGCTTTCTTTACGGCCGGTTTCGCAGCAGCCGGTTTCGCTTTCGCAGGAGCAGCCTTTTTGGCGGGAGCTTTCTTTGCGGCCGGTTTCGCTTTCGCGGGAGCAGCCTTTTTGGCGGGAGCTTTCTTTACGGCCGGTTTCGCAGCAGCCGGTTTCGCTTTTTCAGGAGCAGCCTTTTTCGCGGGAGCTTTCTTTACGGCCGGCGCCGCTTTCGCAGGAGCAGCCTTTTTCGCGGCTGGTTTTGCATTTACCGTTTTCTTTGTTTCTGTCTTAACAGCTGTTGCTGCTTTGCTCTTTGTTGCGCATTTTCTCGCCATAATTCCCCCTCTTTTTTTGTTTTGTTAAGAGCGACCCGTTAATTTCTAATTGTATATGAATAAAACATTCTGTCAAGAAAGAATATGATAAAAACCGTTTATTTCTTTTTACTTGACCGAATAAAAGACCGGATCCTGTGGATGATCCCAATGAAGAATTTTACCAGGACGTTTCGGGAAATGTAGAGAACAAAGGTCAATATGATGCTTGTTGAGAAGAGTACAAAAAAGTGCTGGTACTGTTCCGAATGGACCGCCGTTCCCTGCATGGTGAGCATTAATGTTCCGGGAAGCCTTCCAAATATATTGATAAGAATAAAATCGATGGTGCGCATGTGCGTCAACCCTAGAAGGTAGCACAGGGAATCCTTGGGAAACCCGGGAATAAGGAAAAGAATGAAAGAAACATTCAGGCCCTTGTGCGTAACGAAATGATTGAAACGGTCAATATAATCTTTCTTTACTATCTTTTCGACGAAACGCAATCCAAGGAAGCGCGCTATCCCGAATGCAGTCAGAGATCCGAGCATGAGCCCCATTGTAGAATATACGGCACCAAGCACATTGCCGAAGATAAGGCCGCCCACAAAACCCGTTATTTCACCAGGGACTGGCGCAAAGACAACCTGAAGTGCTTGTATCAGGATAAAGACAACGGCGGCGAAAGGACCGAATGAAAGGATGAATACCCGTAATCTCTTGTAATCAAAAAAGAACCGGTAATAGGCAAAGATCTCCTTCCATACACCTTCCTGGTAGGAATAAAAAATAAGGAAAACCAGCACGAATGCGAGCAGGGCAAGGATCGACCGCAGAAGATACGAGATCTTTTTCGACCGGACTATTTTCGTTCTGATCAATTCTGGACCGCGACGGTGCGCAGGACTTCGTCAACCGTTGTATGCCCTTCCGTAAGAAGGATCAGGCAGTATTCCTTCAGGCTTTTCATCCCATTCCTGAGAGCTGCATCGCGGATGGCCATTGTATCCGCGCCTTCCGCAATAAGATGCCTGAGTTCCTCATTGACGATGAGGACCTCATATACTCCCACCCTTCCCTTATATCCGGTCCCTGAGCAGGCATCACACCCTTTTCCTTTATATAATTCAAGGTTTTCATTCAAGTCGAGATATTTCAGGATCGTAGGATCGGGCTCGTATGCTTCCTTACATTTTGCACAGATCCTCCGGACAAGACGCTGTGCCACTATACCGATGGCGGACGTAGAGATAAGAAAAGGCTCAATGCCCATTTCGGACAATCGCATAAACGTGCTCGATGCATCGTTTGCGTGGAGTGTTGTAAAAACAAGGTGCCCGGTGAGAGCCGCTTCGACTGCGATCTTGGCAGTTTCGGTATCGCGGGTCTCACCAACAAGTATTATGTCCGGATCCTGCCTCAAAAAGGCCCTGAGCACACGTGAAAAATCAAGTCCGATGTCAGAGTTCACCTGCACCTGGTTTACGCCTTCAAGGTCATATTCCACAGGGTCTTCAACGGTTGAAATGTTAACGCCGATATCGTTTATCTCGGCGAGACAACTGTACAGGGTTGTGCTTTTGCCCGAACCGGTCGGGCCGGTGACATAAATGATCCCGTATGGCTTCTTGATCATGTCGCGGACAAGGTTAAGGATAGGTTCATGCGAGATCAATTTGTCAAGGCCCATCGTCGTGTTTGACTTGTCCAGGATCCTTGTGCAGATCTTTTCTCCGAATTTCGTGGGGACTGTCGACACACGGAAGTCAACAGATTTACTGCCGAGCTTCATGGTGATCCTGCCATCCTGCGGCATTCGGCGCTCGGTTATGTCGAGTTTTGATATGATCTTCACCCTGCTGATAAGCGGTAACTGTACCCTCTTGGGAAGCATCATCTCCTCGCGCAGAACACCGTCTATGCGGTACCTGACACGCAGCCCCCTTTCCATTGGTTCGATATGGATATCGCTGGCCCCTTTTTTCAATGCCATCGCGATAATATTGTTTGTGAGCCGTATTATCGGGGCGCCCTCAGCTTCGCGCGCAAGATCGGTTATGCCGGCATCATCGGAATCGCCATCGTCAAATTCTACTTCTTTCATGATATCGGACTGGATATGGTCCATCGAATCAAGAAAGTCATCAAGGTTCACTTCAGGTTTTTCTTCTACAAGAGGTTTCGTTATAACCTTGTATTCACCTTCCATGAAATGCTTGAAATCTTCCTCTGTGACGATGATCTGATCAAGCGGGATCTTCTTCTTGAATTTCGCAGTTGTCAGCCGTGTCGCTTCATCCAGCGCCATAAGATCGTGCGGATTGACCATGACGAGGGTAAGGCTTCCGTTGCCGTAAGACGTGGCAAGCATTTTATATTTCAGGGCGATAGGTTCCGGTATGACGGTGATAAAATCAGGATCGAGAGTGAGGGCCTGTAGCGAAACGACACCCATGGATTTCTGGGTGTTCATCTCTTCGATCCGCTCGGCAACGATCTTGTTTATTGATATTGATATGCTGGGATGCTCCAGGAGTAGGTCGTCGAAATCACCTTTTTCAAGGACGAAAAGTTCCGTGGCGGCGATCGCCATAACCGTAGCTGAACGCGGCTTGCCTGTAAGGAGTGCCATTTCTCCGAAACATGCGCCCATCCCAAGGGTCGCTATAGTGAGGTCAATGCCCAGGTTCGGTTCTTTCTTCTTAACCTCTACCTGTCCATTTTTTATTATGAACATGGCATCGCCCGATGCGCCTTCGCGGACGATGGCGGTATTCGCAGGGTAGACCCGCTCCCGAAGTTTAGTGGAAAGTTTTTCCAGTTCGCCGTCTTCAAGAGCGCGAAACAGGTCCGTGCTCTTGAGAGACGAAACCCTGTCGAGCACAGCGCTCACAAAGACACCTTCCAAGGTTTAAAACAACAATTTCCCATCTGGTATTTGACCCCCGCCCGACATTTGCAGCTCGAGACCGGATCGGAAGATCGGCCCCGTCGAAATTATAAAGTATAAAATCCAAAATAGTAAGATATTTTTCCCGCCGTTGATGTTAAGAAATGTCTCTATTGGTGCATAAGGTTTTTTGTTCTTGATGTAAGTGCCTTTATTGCGTCTTTGAGCCCGTCTATGGTGAGCTCGAACATCGGGAAGAGCTTTCCTATCGTATCAACGGTGTAATGTCCCCAGAAATTCCTGTGTGTCGGATTCAGCCAGACGGAATGAGGAAAATGGTCGCGGATCCTGGCAAGCCATTCGAGGCCGGACTTGTCGTTGGTCGAGAAATAATCAATGCAGCCATTGACATCGAAAAGCTCGGAATATGCCATCCTGGCATCACCGACAAATATTAATTTATAATTCTTGTTGAACAGCGAGAACAGCTTTTCCGTCGGGACATTTTTATAGTTGGCTATATCTTCATACATGTCTTGATATATGCAATTATGAAAGAAGAAATACCGGAATTCTTTGAAATGGTTCGCCTGGGTAGCCGCCGAAAAGAGTTTCTCGCATAATTCAGTGTAGGGCAGCATCGAGCCGCCGGTATCCATGAGCAAGATGATGCGAACCGAATTTTCACGCGAACGATTGAAGACCAATTCGATCTCGCCGCCCTCTTTTGCGGTTTTATCGATGGTTTCCTCGATATCAAGCTCCTCCTCGGACCCTTCACGCTTCAGTTCACGCAGTTTTTTAAGGGCCATTTTGGTTTGCCTGACATCAAGGATGATATCGTTCCTGTAATTGCGGTACCGTCTCTCTTCTGCCACTTTCGATGCGGACTGCATCCACGATTCGCCGCCGGCCCTTATGCCTCCGGGGTGATATCCGTATGCGCCAAACGGTGAATAGCCGCCTGTCCCGACCCATTTATGCCCGCCATCGTGACGTTCTTTCTGTTCCTTTAACCGCTCGCGGAACTGGCGCATCATCTCTTCGAGGTCGTGCGTCCGCTTGAATTCCTCAAGCTGTTTCTGGAATTCCATGAGTTCCTCGGGGGACATCTTCGGCAGGCGATTGAGCGGATTTTCGAGCCATCCGAGGACCCTGTCAAGGTCAACATTTTCCGTAATGATCCCGCCAAAATATTCGTTGAAGGCAAGATCGTAAGCATCATAATACGCTTCGCTTTTAACAAGAAAGGCCCTGCCGATATGATAGAGATGGTTGAGGCTCGACTGGAAAATTCCATTGTACAGCGCCTCTATGAATGACATGAATTCCTTGATCGATACCGGAACCCCTTTTCTTCGGAGGATATAAAAAAACTCAATGAACATTAATTACCTTCTATTACCGTCTTTTGAAGCCGAACCCACCCTGATTGGTCGAAACCCGGATAAACCTGTCTGTATCCTGCTCATTTTTCAGAAGAGTGCCGAGGAATGGGATCTCGTTGTTGATCTTATCGATCTTGATACCGCCCAAGGATAAGGCCTTTATCCAGTCGAGCAGTTCACTCGTGGAGGGCCTTTTTTTCAGGCCGTCAATCTCCCGTAGCCAGTAGAATTTCTTCAGGGCCTCCCGGACAAGCTTGTCTTCTATGTCCGGATAATGGACCCTTATTATCCGCTCCATCATTTCCCCGTCCGGAAACTCAATGTAGTAAAAGAGACACCGTCTCAAGAATGCATCCGGGAGCTCTTTTTCTGAATTGCTTGTGATGATCACTATAGGCCTGTGTTTTGCGGACACTTCTTCGTCAAGTTCATTGATATGAAATGTCATTTCGTCAAGCTCATTGAGAAGGTCATTGGGAAATTCGATATCGGCCTTATCGATCTCGTCTATCAGCAGGATAACCTGTTCGTCGGTGGTGAATGACTGACCGAGCTTCCCCATTTTTATATACTGCCTGATATCACTGATATCCTTATCCTTGAACCGCGCATCGTTTAGCCTCTGCACGGTATCGTACACATAAAGTCCGTCGCGGGCCTTGGTCGTAGACTTAACATTCCATATGAGCAGCTTCTTGTTAAGCGCCCGGGCTATGCTGTGGGCAAGAAGCGTTTTCCCCGTTCCCGGCTCTCCTTTAACAACAAGTGGTTTCTTCAGTATCACGGATACATTAACGATCTCCATAAGCGCCTTCGACGCTATGTAATCTTCGCTCCCGTGATATCCCTGAGGTGTGCCTGACATAGTATTGCCTCCTTACAAAAGTGAAAAAATCCGCTATATTATAAGTGCTAAACCCTGTTATGTCAATGGATATGCCGAATACGGCGTCAAGCCCGCTGCCCGCAAAAAGTCAATCTTTCGCTTGACAAAAAATCCTATTTGCTTTTTAATGTTGGCATGATGAGGATACTCTCTTATTATTCCAAGTTGTTTTTCTTTAGAAGCTTGCACCCGGGCATAACTTTGCGCTAACGCAAAGGGCCATGGGTGCAAGGACCCATGGCCCTTTTTTTGCGCCATGGGCTGGACACGCCTATGGCTTTTTTATTGAAAGGAGAGCCGATGATCGTTTCCCGACAGATTCAGAAATTGATAGCAGACCAGGAAGGCTGGACACGCCGGATGTTTGAAGAAGGGATCAAGATCAAGAAGTTGTACGGCGACGAGAATGTCTACGATTTTTCCCTGGGAAATCCCGACACGGAGCCCCCGGAAGAATTACACAGGATGATGATCGACTCGCTGAGGAACCCCGCGAAGGGGATGCACCGCTACATGTCCAACAACGGCTACGAAGATGTCCGGCAGGATATAGCCGAATACCTCGGTGAATTATATGGATTGCCCTTCACCGCATCCCATGTTTTCATGTCCAACGGTGCCGCCGGGGGGCTCAATATCCTCCTCAAGGTCATGCTCAACCGGGGGGATGAGGTCATCGTGCCTTCCCCGTTCTTCTGGGAATTCAGAAATTACGTTAATAACCACGGCGGGGCCCTGAAAACGGTCGAGTCGAAGGATGATTTTCAGCTCGATATTGACCGCCTGGCGGATGCAATAACCCCGAAGACGCGGGCCGTGCTCATCAACAGCCCCAATAACCCGACCGGTACCGTTTATTCCGAGAGAAGCATTTCCGATCTCGTAACGCTTCTTAACCGCAAACGGTCGGAAGGCCAGGACATCTATCTCATAGCCGACGACGCGTACAGGAAACTTGTCTTTGACGGCGTGGAACTGCCGAACGTTTTCAGGTCCTACGACCTTACATGTTCGATAAATTCGCATTCCAAGGACCTGGCCCTGCCCGGCGAGAGGATCGGTTATATCGCTATCTCGCCGCATCTGCCCGATGCCGAGATGCTCATTTCGGGGCTTATGATCACGCAAAGGACCCTTGGTTTTGTCAATGCACCGGCTTTGTTTCAGCGCATCGTTTCGAAATTTCAACGGACATCGGTGGATATAGGAGAATATCAGCGAAAACGCGACATCCTTTACGATGCATTGGTCGAAGGCGGGTTCGATTGCGTGAAACCCCAGGGTGCGTTCTATATGTTCCCGCGCTCTCCCATCCCGGACGAGCTGAAATTCATACGGGCCCTGCAGCAAGAAGAGCGCATCATGGTTGTCCCGGGAAGAGGCTTCGGCAAGAAAGGCTACTTCAGGATCGCATACTGTGCTCCGATGGGAACACTTGAAAAAAGCCTCGACGGATTCATCCGGATGGGAAAACGTTTCATAAAGAGGTGATAAAGGTGGGTATCTCAAGGGCTATCAGTAAATCCATGAAAGACTCATCATGGATACGGGCGATGTTCGAAGAAGGCGAAAAAATGAAGAAGATACACGGGCCCGAGAACATCCTCGATTTTACCCTCGGCAATCCCGACGTAGAGCCTCCCGAACAGGTGAAGCAGGAGCTTGTCAGGCTCGTCACCTCAGATACTTTAGGTATGCATCGATACATGACCAACAGCGGCTATGAAGATGTCCGATCTGAAGTTGCCGAATTTCATCGTCAGAGGACGGGACTTAGTTTTACAAAGGACCATATTGTTATGACGGTCGGATCTGCCGGGGGCATGAATGTTGTCCTGAAATCTCTCCTTGACCCGGGCAATGAAGTAATTGTCCTGTCGCCATTTTTTGTTGAGTTCAAGTTCTACATTGAGAATCATGGCGGGATAATGAAGCTTGTCGAAACAACGGAGGATTTTCACCTCGATATCGGTAAGATAGAAAAGGCCATAACGCGAAAAACCAAGGCGATTATCGTCAATTCGCCAAACAATCCGACCGGCGTCGTATACAGCCGGGAGGAGTTGGCGGAACTGGCCGGCCTTCTGCGCCAACGCAGAGAAAAGGGGCAGCGGATCTTTTTCCTTTCCGACGAAGCCTACAGGAAGATCCTGTACGATGGAATAACGCTTCCCGATGTATTCAACATCTATGAAGACACTATCACGATAACGTCG
>CAIQJW010000249.1 GCA_903872255.1 uncultured delta proteobacterium
AAGCCGGGATCCATTCTTTTACCCTTTTACTTATGAACCGGTTTTCCGATTTGATGTTGGTTTTTCGCGTTCACGCCTTACGACTTACGATCTTCCCTCAATATTCGCTGATCGACCATTCTTCGTAGCAGGAGCTTTTCAGCTCTGCCAGGAAGCGGGAAGGGCGCATGATGATGTGGCCTGCCTGACGGTCAAAGGCAAGGATGGGGTAGCAGAGATAAAGTTCATCCATCGCCCTGGTCGACGCAACGTAGAAAAGGCGTCTCTCTTCTTCAATAGCGCCTTCTTCGACCGCTTTCGGGTTAGGGAACCTTCCTTCCGCGCACCAAATGATAAAGACGACCTGCCATTCGAGGCCCTTGGCCTGATGGATCGTGCTGAGAATGATCCGTTCTTCGTCAAAATCACCTTCTGCGACGGCCTCTTCACCGCTTAACCCGCTCATAAGCGACAGTTCGCCGAGGAATGAATCCAGGGAATTATATCTGGTTGAGAAATTGATGAGCTGCCCGAGGTCTTCGAGGCGGGCCTCATAATTGGGATACGTGAATTTCATGTATTCTATATAACCGTGCTTGAGAACGGCCGAGATCATATCCCCCGGCGCCTCGTCGTTCTTAAGGTCTCTCAGTTCGGAAAACAGCTTCGCCCAGACGTCGATGTTCTCCTTTCTGATGCTTTTAAACGTATCCGCGATCTTTTTCGATACCAGGGGCTCGAACGGGTCCTCCTGCCCCTTGATAAAGGCATAGATAGTATCTGCTGTTTTCTTCCCGATGCGGGGAAATATCCGGAACATCCTTTTCCACGAGATCTCGTCATTCGGATTGGACACGACGCGCAGAAATGACACGACATCCTTGATATGGGCCTGCTCGAAAAATCTGAGGCCGCTTCGTATCTCGAACGGTATCCCGCGGCGGGTCAATTCCATCTGGACTTCCATTGAATGATAGTGCGCCCGGTAGAGGATCGAGATCTTCTCGAGCGGGATGCCTTCGTCCGCCAGTTCCAGTACCCTCTGCACGACGAACTCGGCCTGCTGGATCACATCCCGCGAGGGAGCGATGACGGGGACGACGCCATTTGTTCGCACGCTGTGCAGGTTTTTCTCGAACTGCTTAGTATTGTATGAGATGGAATTGTTCGCAAGGTCCAGTATCTCGGGGGTGCTGCGATAGTTTGTCTCTAATTTGAAGATCCGCGCCTCTTCGTATTTCTTCGGGAAATCGAGTATGTTCTGGAAATTGGCTCCGCGGAACGAGTAAATGCTCTGTGCGTCATCACCGACAACCATGACATTTCGGTTGATAAGGCCCATGAAATCTATTATCTCCGACTGGATCCGGTTTGTATCCTGGTACTCGTCGACCAGGATATGGCTGAATGTCATTGCGTAGGCTTTTCTGAGTTCCGGATCTTCCGAAAGTATCGTGTGCCAGAACGTGAGCAGGTCGTCGAAGTCCATTGCATTGGTTTCCCGCTTCCTGCGGGTGTAGATCGTATGGATCGACGTCATTTCATCGATGAGGTCATAGAAGAAGGGGTTGCGTTCACGGATAGCTCCCTCGACCGTATGCATTGTATTGGCTGCATAGCTGAACAGTTCCTTGAGCACACCACTCTTGGGGAACATCCTGCTCTTTGTGTCTACGCCCGATTCCTTGACGGCCAGTTCGACGACATCCTTCGCATCTTCATTGTCAAGTATCGTGAAATTCCTGTAATAGCCGACCCTGTCGGCATGCTGGCGAAGGACCAGGTTGGCGATATGATGGAATGTCCCCCCCCAGATATACCGGGTGTCTATTTTAACAAGATGCTCAACGCGATGAAGCATTTCCCGTGCGGCCTTATTCGTAAACGTAAGAAGCAATATGCCCCCGGGAGGGATGCCCCTCTCAAGAAGGCGTGCGACCCGGTAGGTGACGACACGGGTCTTGCCGCTGCCCGCCCCCGCGATGACGAGGATCGGCCCATCGTCGCCAAGGACAACGCTCCGCTGCTCCTCATTCAATTCACTGGCGTAATCGATGGCGGTTGTGACGGGCGACACATCGCGGTGGATCGTATACTTTTTCACGGCGATACATTATGCCCCGCCGAAAAAGCCATGTCAAGCCGCGCCAAAATTGCGCCGGGATGTAACGTTATGTTTTTGTCGGTGATTTTTTTACATTTTTTTGGTAGACTCAGGAAATTTCGCATTGATCATTATAACGCAAAGGAGGATCAATCATGCGTATCGTATTATTGGGAGCACCGGGAGCAGGCAAAGGCACTGTCGCGAAATTGTTGACCGAATTTGATGGATCGGTTCAGATCTCCACCGGAGATATCCTGCGAAATGCCGTTAAGGCAGGCAATGAACTCGGCAAAAAAGCAAAAGGATATATGGAACGCGGCGAACTCGTGCCCGATGATCTCATCATGGATATCATGGAAGCAAGGATGAAGGATCCTGATTGCCAGAAGGGTTTTCTTCTTGATGGTTTTCCGAGAACGATCCCGCAGGCCGAAGCATTAAAGAAACTCTTCGAAAAGATCGGTATGAAGCTTGACGCAGCGATCAATCTCGACGTCCCGACCGATGTCATCCTCGACAGGTTGACAACGAGACGTACGTGCTCGAACTCCGATTGCCAGGAGATATACAATGTAAAGAGCAAACCGCCAAAAGCGGACGGAACCTGCTTCAAGTGCGGGTCTCCCGCGGTGCAGCGCGCCGATGAGACAGAGGAAGCGATCAAGCAGAGACTCACTACGTATAACGAAAAAACGTCCCCTCTTATTGATTTTTACAAAAAGGAAGGCCTTCTCGTAATTGTGAAGTCCCTCGACAGCAAAGAGATCGCCAACGAGATCATAAAGGCGGTAAAGAAATAGAAACGACAGGTCATGGGTCATGGGTCATGGGAAAACCCCGTAATCCATGACCTTTTTTCTTTTGTAAAGGTTCCGATCTCGCAGGACGGTCAGTCCTTCTTCGCCGAGCATGTAGAACAGTACGGCCAGGCCGACGATATGTGACACTTCCATGAAATACCCGGCATCCAAAGTTTGAAGCAGTCATTTTAGGTCTTTCTGTTCATCATGCAAAACGTGCGATTTAATACCATTTTCCCGAGTTTGCCGCAACGGATAATAAGAGCGAAATACTTGATATCAGGGGGTTTTGGGCTTTTTATTTTTTATTGACAAAGGGCAATTGAACACGATATATAAAGTACGTGAAATTAGTAACAATATCAAAAATCAGGGGGTACCAGGGATGTTAAAAGAGTCAGTGATCAGCGAATTACAGAAGATTGTCGGTAAAGACAATGTGTTGACAGCGCCTGAAGCTCTTAAAGCCTATTCCTACGATGGGACAACAAGCTGGATTCATGAACCCGATGCCGTTGTTTTTCCGACGACGACTGATGAAGTATCCCGGATCATGAAACTGGCCAATGCTGAGAAAATACCGGTTACCCCAAGGGGCGGCGGCACAAACGTAAGCGGCGGTTCCGTTCCCTGGTTGGGCGGCATTGTTATGACCATGACGAAATTCAACAAGATACTCAGGGTCGACAAGGAGAACCTGACCGCCACGGTCGAGCCCGGCGTCGTCCTCCAGGACCTCACCATGCGGCTCGCGAAAGACGGCTTGTTTTTCCCGCCCGATCCGCAGAGCTTTCTCGGCGCGACGATGGGCGGTATCATATCTGAAAATGCCGGCGGCCCCGCCGGTGTGAAATACGGTGTCACAAAACAGTATATTCTCGGTATCGAGGTGGTCCTTGCGAACGGCGATATCATTCATCTCGGCGGCAGAACGCTGAAGAATGTCGTCGGTTACGACCTGCTTCATATCTTTATCAGTGGCGAGGGAACACTCGGAGTCATCACCAAGGCCGAATTGAAATTGAACCCCCTGCCCCAGGCGAGAAAGACACTCTGCGTCGTCTATGACGATGTCGCCGTTGCTGGCGAAGGTGTTTTCCGCGTGCTCGAGAACGGCGTTATCCCCTGTAAGATTGAAATGATTGACAACTGGGTCATCAACAGGATCGAAGAAATGATGCCGATCGGCCTCCCGAAAGATGCCGATGCATGCCTCTTGTTCGAGGTGGACGGTATGCCTGAGGTTGTCGAGAAAGAGGCAGAGAAGATCGCAGAGATCACAAAGAAATACGGCGCAAAGGAAGCCCGCATCGCACCAAATCAGGACGAAGCCAACAAGTACTGGTTGGCCCGGCGTGCCGGTTTCGCGGCTGTCTTCGGAAAAGCGAAACAGGTATTTGCGGAAGACGTCACGGTACCGCGCGGAAATATCCCCGCCTTCATCAAGAAGATCAGGGAAATCGCTAAGACATTCGATGTCGAGATCGTCGTCCTCGGCCATGCCGGTGACGGAAACCTCCACCCCGCCGTTCTCACAGATCCCGCCAACAAAGATCATTACGAACGCGCCTTAAAGGCGGTGGATGCGATCATTGAAAGCGCCGCCGTTGAGTTTGGCGGCGTGCTCTCCGGAGAACACGGTATCGGCCTTGAGAAGAAGAAATTTATGAGAAAGGTCACCGAACCGGCGGTCATAAACATGATGAAGGGTATCAAGGCCCTCATCGACCCGAACAACATCATGAACCCGGGCAAGATCTGGGAGTAGCCTATACAAGGGGGTTTAAGAGTGAAAGACCTGAAGGAACTTAAAAAAATAGAACAATTCTCAGATCAGTGCATGAAATGCGGCTTTTGCAGTTTCTTCTGCCCTGTTTACCAGGAAGAAAAGATGGAAACATCCGTTGCCCGCGGTAAGAATTTTCTTATAAAGGAAGTCCTCGCGGGAAGGCAGGAGTTCACGCCTGAGATGGGCGATATTATCGGTAAATGCCTCCTTTGCAAGCGCTGCGCAGCGAACTGCCCGTCAAAGACGCAGATCGACCGTGTCGTCGTCGGTGCCCGCGCGCAGATGGTAAAAGAAAAGGGCCTGGGGGCCATAAAGAACTTTGCTTTCCGCAAGGTCATGGCCAACAGGAAGGCATTCGGGAAATACGCCCGGCTTATGCAGAAATTCCAGTGGATGATGCCGACGACCGAAGGCAAGATCAAGCACCTTCCCGATTTCGTTAAGGGGCTCGGGAAGAGGAATTTCCCGGCACTTTCAAAGACATTTCTCCGTGATCAGGTAAAACCTGTCTATAAACCTCAGAATGGCCAGCAGGCAAAGATGAGGGTCGGATTCTTTATGGGATGCGCCATGGATTTTGTATACCCGGAACTGGGTCTTAAGATCATCGACTTCCTTACCCGGCACGGAGTGGAAGTTGTTGTCCCCGAGGACCAGAACTGCTGCGGCGCCGCGATTTATTTCAGCGGCGACCTCGAGACCGGCCGTATGCTCGCCGACCTCAACATAAAGGCATACAAGGACCTGAACGTTGATTATATCGTGACAGGCTGCGGCACATGCAGTTCAACACTCAAGGATTACCAGAAATATCTTCCCGATAACGAGGACCAGCTGCAGAGGTACACGGAATTCGAGAAAAAGATAAAGGACAGCACGGAATTTATCATAGATATCCTCAAGGTCCCGCCCGAAGAATTCAAGCTGAAAAAGGAATTCGAAGGCAAAACAGCGACATGGCATGATCCCTGCCATCTTATCAGGTATCAGAACATAAAGGACCAGCCGAGAGCGATATTGAAGGCGCTCAAGGGCCTCAAGTTCGTGGAGATGCCCAATGCCGATCTGTGCTGTGGAATGGGCGGCTCGTTCAGTGTCTATCATTACGACCTGACAAAGAAGATAGCATTAAAGAAAATGGACGGAATAAAAGCAACTGGCGCGGATATCGTCGTTACCGCCTGCCCGGGCTGTATGATCAACCTGCTTGATAACGTTTTGTTGAACAAAATGCCACAGAAGGTACATCATTTGCTTGAACTGGTGGAGTGACAGATCGATATCCCTTGGACAATCGACTAAGGAACACACTTGTGAAAAACAAAAACCATCGTGCTGATAAACCGATGGGTAACATAATGCGATTTTCATCAATCACACTAAGGAGGGTTTTGTCATGAAGAACGGTCATTGGTTGACGGCTAAAGACGTGTTGAGAGTAAATGCGTTTAAATGGCCCGATAAGGTAGGTATCAAGGATCTCTATAAGGAGCATACCTTCAAAGCTTGGAATGACAGGGCATGCAGGCTGGCAAATGCTCTTGCAGACCTGGGGATGAAAAAAGGCGACCGGTTTGCGGTCCTTGGTTACAACTGCGTGGAATGGCTTGAGTTCTACGCCGCCGCGGCAAAAGGCGGATTTCTCTGCGTGCCTCTTATGTTCAGGCTTGCGGGAGTGGAGATGGAATACATCATCAATCACTGCGAAGCAAAGGTCTTTATCGTCCAGAGCGGTGTTGACAAGGCAGATGGCAAGGAATTCCCCTGGATCGAACTGGTCAACGATATGAAAAAGAACCTGAAAACGGTCACGCATTACATCAATTATGCCGTTGACAGCCCAAGCTATGATGGGTATATCAATTATGAGCAACTGCTTGCAAAATCAAGCGCTGCCGAACCGGCCACAGTCGTTGAGCCGGATGATATATGGGTCATTATGTACACTGGCGGAACAACCGGTCTGCCTAAAGGCGTTATGAAGAGCCATGCGAACCTCTTCTCCCAGTATTTCATCATGATCTACGATCATCAGTTCAACTTCAATGACTGCAACCTTCTCGTCATGCCCTGCTGCCATGTCAACTCACTTTTCTATTCATTTGTCGCGACATGGGTCGGCGGATGCGTCATGGCTTACAACATGGTCTCATTCAACCCCGAAGGTCTTATCAAGTGTTTTGCAGACTACGGAGTCACCTTCACTTCTCTCGTGCCGACACACTATATTATGATGTTGGCCCTTCCCGACGAAGTAAGGGCGAAATATGACCTCGCCTGCATCAAGAAATTGCTTATTTCTTCAGCTCCCGCCCGTCGTGACACGAAACAGGGCGTTCTGAAGATGTTCCCCAACTCTGAGCTTTATGAAGCATACGGCTCCACAGAGGCTGGTATTGTTACCGTCCTGAAGCCGAACGAACAGATGACGAAACTCGGCTCATGCGGCCGCGAAGTCATCGGAAGTGATATCCTCAGGCTCTATGACGAAGACGGAAACCTTGTTGATAAGCCGAATATAGTCGGCGAGCTCTATTCACGCAGCCCGCAGATTTTCGAGCAGTATTGGAAAGATCCTGAAAAAACCGCGGCAGCCATGAAGGGCGAATACTTCAGCGCCGGTGACATGGCAATGCGGGATGAGGAAGGCTTCTACACCCTCGTCGACAGAAAAGCCAACATGATCATCTCCGGCGGCGAAAACATTTTCCCGTCAGAAGTCGAGAATTGTGTAGGCGGCCATCCGGATGTCAAGGACGTGGCAGTCATCGGTGTCCCTCATGAAAAATGGGGCGAACAGGTAACTGCAATTGTCGTCCTCCACGAAGGCAAGGCCATGGAAGCAAATGATGTAGGTGCATGGTGCAAGGGTAAGATCGCAGGCTTCAAAGTCCCGAAGAACATCGTGTTCATCAAGGACGAAGAGATGCCGAGATCAGGCGCAGGCAAGATCCTCCACAGGATCCTCCGCGAACGTTACGGCAAATGGGCCGACCATCAGTAAAAATACGAATAAAAACAGGGGACCTTCGGGTCCCCTTTTTTTATTCAGGTCATGGGCAATAGGTTATGGGTAATGGGAAAAACACTTTTTGTCTTCAGCCCATCATAACCCATATGTTTTTCTTCATACCTCCTGCAGAGTTAGAATAGTATTGACTATAGGCAGCGCTGCGGCGTCTTGTCCCTCCATTCTTTATGTGATATGCTTATCTGATGTTAGCTGATTATTTATTATACTTGCAGGTGGGCGATCGTGTGTATCATAAGAGATATACGCGATGGGGAATGGGTGTCGTGATCGAGGAGAGGAGGTCCGAGCTTCCCGGGGGATTCTGTTATGTCCGCATAAACTTCCAGGACGGAAAGGTCCGGGTTTTCGATAATAATTACAAGAGCGAGAATTGCTGTTACTATGCGGGGATTGAAAAAATAGAGGAACGTCACATCGAACTGGAAGAAACCCCGCAGCCAAAGAGAAGATCGAAAAAGATGCTTCCCCGATAGGGGAAAGCTAGTTCCAGGTTGAAACAACGGGAGGAGAGGTGGACAACGAACTGACAAAATTTGTTCGCGGCGGCGGGTGAGCGTCAAAAATAGGTCCGGGTGACCTGGCGAATATTTTGCGTGGGATCGACATTCCCGCGGATGAAAATGTCCTTGTCGGCATCGAAGGGTTTGAAGACGCCGGTGTCTACAAAATTACGGATGATATTGCCCTCGTCCAGACGGTGGATTTCTTTACCCCGGTCGTTGACGACCCGTATTGGTTCGGTCAGATAGCCGCTGCAAATGCGTTGAGTGATATTTACGCGATGGGAGCTCAACCGAAGACCGCCCTTAATCTTGTATGCTTTTCTCCAAAGAAATTCGATATATCAATTCTGAAAGAGATCATTCGCGGCGGTGCCGATAAGATACGCGAGGCAGGCGTGAGCCTTCTCGGGGGCCATAGCGTTGACGATGAAGAGATAAAATATGGACTATCCGTCACGGGGATAGTCCATCCAGATAAGGTCATCTTGAACGAGGGAGCAAAACCCTCCGATATCCTCATCCTGACAAAACCGCTGGGAACGGGGATTATGAATACGGCAATAAAAGGAAGACTCCTCGATAAAGACAGGGCGCTGGGCCTCGCGAAGGTGATGGCAGCGCTCAACAGAAGAGCGGCGGAAGCGATGTTGTCCGTCAATGTCCACGCATGTACTGATGTCACGGGATTCGGTCTCGCGGGGCACCTCAAGGAGATGATCAAGGATGCCGTTGGAGTTGAGTTGTTTACCGATAAATTGCCGTATTTCGAAGAAGCAGCCGGGTTCGCCGCCTCGGGGTTTGTTCCCGGTGGTCTCTACAGAAACAGGGATTTCTATAAAGAACATGTGGTGACGTCCCGGACTGATTTTTTCTTTGACATCATTTTTGACCCGCAGACATCGGGCGGTTTGCTCATGGCGATCGATCCGGGCGACAGGAAGAAGTTCGAAGAGACCGCCGTTCACCTCGGTGTCGAATATTACATCATCGGGACTTTCCTGGAAGAACCGAAAGGAAAGATAATACTAGAGTGAAGAGGTGATGGGTAGCTAACCCCCTTCCTCAGTCCCACCTCCAGCGACTGTATCGCAAACATTTTCCGCCGGAAACGTGCAAAGCACCGGAATAAACCACTGTCCGTCATTCCCGCGAAAGCGGGAATCCAAGGTTCTTCTTTTTGAGCCCTTTGAAAACAATTAAACCAGAAACAATAACAAAAACAGAACCTTGGATCCCGGGTCAAGCCCGGGATGACGGGGTTTGGTGAATGGCGTCTTCCGGATGATGCCCCGGGATGACGGGGTTTGGTGAATGGCGTCTTCCGGATGATGCCCCGGGATGACGGCGGGGGTTTTTATGCTAGCAGGTACAATATACCCGCTTTGGATGACGGTTGAGGAATTGCGACAAGGTCTTCAAGCCCGGGATGACGTCTGGGAGAGGGTTTTCAACGGATAATCCCTGTCCATCCACCCGTGCATGCCGTATTCGAGGTTTTTGACGTTGCGATAGCCGTATGCCCTTAGATATACCGCGGCGTGTGACGAGCGGTGGCCGCTGGCGCAGTATGTCACGATGGGGGTGGCGAGGTCTTGCGGGAATTCTTCGATGCGGGCCGCTACCTGCCGGACCGGGATATTTGCAGCCCCTTCGATGAAGCCTGTTTCCTCCAACTCCTTCGACTCGCGAACATCTACGATGAATATGTTTTCATGCGCCTTGACCTTTTGAAGGAACTCTTCCGGTTGGATCACGGTCTCGTTGTGGGGCGCTGTGAGGAAATTTTCCATTGAGATGCAAAAGCTTTTCATGAGCGGACCGATATCTCCGGATTGCCGGTCCGGTTCCATGGAAAGCCCGCACTGCAATTTCCCCGTCTTTGCGTCAAGCGGCGGGAAAAGACCCTTAAGAAATGTTGCGAACTCGGCCGGGGCCCTTTCGGTTTTAAGACAAACGTTATTGGTTTTTTCAAATCCTAAAGATGAGTTTATGTTTCCTCTGTAATCATGGGCGGGATAAATAATGAGATCGTCGGACAACGGCAGAAATTTATGGAATAGGCTCTCGTACATATCCTGAGCACTTCCGCCCGGCAGGTCCGTCCTCCCGCACTGACCAATAAGGAGAGTGTCGCCGGTAAAGATCCGGTCATGGGCCATTATGGACATGTGGTCCTGCGTATGGCCCCTCGTTTCAATTATCGTGAGGGTAATATCCCCGATGCTCAATTGGTCTGAATCAGCCAGATACATGTCGATCCTGTTTCGGGCATTCTCTGCGAGGATCTTTTCTATTCCGAAAAGTTCCGTCACCTTTGAACCCGTTTCCCGCTGCAGGGGCGTCAAGCGGTTCATCACCGTTTTAGCCCGAAGGATGTCCGCAAGTTCGGGAGCGATCGAGACGTGGTCAACATGGGTATGCGTGTCGATCACGTAGTCGATCGTCAGCGAATGCGACCGAACGAGATCGAGGAAGGGCTTGACATCGTGGGAAGGATCGATGATCGCACCTTTCCTGTGATTGCTGCAGGCGATGATGTAAGTCAGGCATCCGTCAAAATTGAATTGTCTGAATATCATTTTCAACCCTCATCGTTAAAATGCTTCATGGCGGATTTGAGGATCCGTCCTGCTGCCAGTTTTGCGGTGACCACTATATCCTCAAGCGGAAGGTATCCTGTGATCGACGGGTCAAAAAGCGCCTTTGCCCGTGGCGGGAATTCCTCGTCACCTTCCCAGAGTATAAACGTGATGGGTACCTTGGGGAAGGCAAACAGGGTGAAAGATGCATCGCCGAATTCTTCCTCCCGCGCCCCGATAAGTGCTCCCGCCTCTTTAAATGAGTACTTATCATAGCCGAACGCCCTGACAAGAGGTTTGAGGACCCTCTTTTCAAAAACAGGGTCGTAGTGCATACATGCGGGAATGTCGCCGTATGCTATCCTTTCGCCGGTAAGCGGGATACCGGACGCGCTCATGATGTAGTGAAGGATGATTATCCGGGCAACAAGCGTGACATTAGCACCGGTCTCTCCGACAAAGCTTCCCCCGGGCAGGGCGAGAATGATCGTTTCATCAAAAAAAGGGACGAATACACGAAGGTTGTCTCCGCGCTCATCACAGCGAAGTCCCGCCCGGAACAATTGTTCCTTGAGATCTCCGCTTGCGAGCAGCATATCTTTCGCTACATCGAAAACACCCTTATATGTTTTTTGCCTTTTGAGTTCCATGCATTAGCGGCCGATCACGGTGCGAACTTCATCTATTTTGTTGCGGTAATCTTCACTATGGAATATCTCGGTTCCCATGACAAGGACGTTGCCTCCGGCTTTGACGATCTCCGCCGCATTTGTCGCCTTGATCCCGCCGTCGACCTCAAGATCTATATAGCGGTCGGCCTTTTCAATGATCTTGCGTGCTTCGACTATCTTCGGGAGCATCGACGGGATATATTTCTGGCCTCCGAATCCCGGATTAACGGTCATGATGAGCACAAGGTCCACGATATGAATGATGTGCTTCAAACCGTTCAAGGGCGTTGCAGGATTGTATGATATCCCGGCCTTGACCCCCGATTCCTTGATCATGTCCAGGGTCCGGAAAAGATGATCATCTGTCTCGGCATGGATCGTGATGATATCGGAGCCTGCCCGGGCGAATTCCTCGACGTACCGGGCGGGATTCTCTATCATGAGGTGCACGTCGAGAGGCCTGGTGTTGATCCTTCGGAGAGCCTGAACGACCAATGGCCCGATCGTAATGTTGGGCACAAAATGACCGTCCATGACATCGATGTGGATCCAGTCGGCACCAGCCTCCTCAACATCCTTTATTTCCTGTCCAAGGCGCAGAAAATCGCAGGACAGGATGGACGGTGCAATTAATATATCCTTCATAAAGCCTCCGGCATTAGTAGACATTGATAACAACCTCATCGGTCGAGGCGAATAGCGTCCGGGGAGGCACCGAGTAGTCTATGCCTCGCCTTTCGGAATTATCGCCCCGGGCATAATGTATCCTGTATTTGATGCCTCTTAATTCGAACTCGTCGGCAAGCTCGTTGTAGTTTACATTCTTCGTGTCCGCCATGAGGTAATATGATCTTGGCTCCATGCCGACAAAAAGAGTAACCTTACCATATTCAAGGATATCACTGCTCTGTGCCGGCAGCTGCGCTATGACCTTACCCGTCTTCAGACTGGGGACCATGACCGTTTTATCCAGGACGAGGTGCTTTTCGCTGAACATCTTTTGCGCTTCTTCAGTGGTGAGCCCAACGAAACCAGGCGTCTTCATCAATTCCGGACCTTCTGAAACAATGACATACACGACGCGCCCCTTTTTTGTCAATATGTTGGCATCGGGCTTCTGGACAGTTATATGATTATAGGGCACATCATTACGCCTTTCGTATCTGAGTACGACAAGGTTAAGGCCCTTTTGCCTCGTCATGCCGCGGGCATCCTCGACGGTCTTGCCCCGTATATCGGGGCAGATCGTGGTCTGCTGGAATTTAAGGAGAAGACTGATAGTGAAATACGTCGACAGGACGAAGACGATAACGGGTGCTGTAATACACAGTATTATCTTTATTAGCTTCATAGCTTTCTTAGTCGCGCTATAAAGAAACCGTCCATAGCCGTTTCATGAGGTAGCGAGATAAAATACTCCTTATTAAACAAGAACGGGAGCGGATTTTCAAGTGTAAACTTCTTTTCTTTTGCCAGGTTGTGGATGACGCCAAGGGTTTCCTCCGGTTCGAAGGTACAAACGCTGTAGATAACTCGTCCGCCTTTTGCCAGGAGGCCCCATAATGAATTGAGCATGGCGAGTTGGAGTTCGGCAAACCTGAGGATCTCGCCTTTGGTACGCCTCCATTTGATCTCCGGATGTTTACGGATGATACCGAGGGATGAACAGGGGGCATCAATAAGGATGGTATCGAAAATGTTGGACCTGATAGGCGGCCTGATGGAATCGCCGCATATGACGGAAGTTTTCAGCGCTGAAAGCATCAGGCGTTTCATGTCGTTGTCCATCGAATAAACGGAAGATGCCGGACAAAGCTCCATGATCTGCCTTGTTTTTGTGCCGGAACCCGAACAGGCGTCGAGGATCATTTTCCCGGCTGCCTCTCTAACGGCTATCCCGGCAAGCTGGGACGCCTCACCCTGAATAGTCAGGAGACCTTCCCGAAAGACGGGTGTTGCCATGACGGGGAGCAACCTGTCCACAGTCAGCGCCGATGGCGCAAAATTCCCGCAGCCGGCAATGATCCCTTCATCGGCGAGCCTTTGCCTGGCTTCTTCGACAGATATCCTGGCAGTGTTCACCCTAAGGGCAAACCGGGGTTCTCTTATCAATTCTGCACAAAGTTTATCGGTATTCTCGGTGTCGAATTGCCGGGTCCACCTTTTGTAGAGCCAGGGAGGATAACTGTTGCGCACCTTATCCGGATCGGGCATGTCCCTTAACTCTGCATCATTTAAGAATCTTCTCAAGATCGCGTTCAGGAATCCGGAAACGGATCCGCCGTATTCATTTTTTGCGTATTCTACCGATTCCTTTACAACATGATAGTAGGCTTTCTTCATAAAACCTACCTGGTAAAGCGTTGTCCAGAGAAGATACCGGACATCTTTTTGGACCGGTTTTGTGGTGTAGCGCGAGATGACGAGGTCGAGATATCCCTTCCAGCGTACAACACCCGAAGCGATCTCGTAAATGAGCGCCCGCTGGGAATCGCTTAAGTCCGACCGGGAAAAAATACCATCAATGGTTTCATCAAGGAATTTGCCGGATTCTACATCGCGTATGATCCGGATCGAGGTGGCCCTTATAAGATTTCCGAAATCAACGGCGATAGGCCAGATCCTCCAGTCTTTTTATCCGCTCTTCAATGGGTGGATGAGTACTGAACATTGACCGGATGCCCCCAGCGCTGAACGGGTTTACAATAAATAAAGGCGCGGTCGAAGGATTGACACCGTTCATGGGGTTTCGTGCCACGCCGGCATTGAGTTTGCGCAATGCCCCGGCGAGGTAGAGAGGGTTCCCGGCAAGCCTCGCCCCTGAATCATCGGCAAGGTATTCCCGCGAACGGGATATGGCAAGCTGGATGAGCACCGCGGCAAAAGCGGCGATAATAGAGAAAATTATAACCGTGAATATGTTGCCCCGCCCGTCATCGTCATCGCTGCTCCCGCCTCCAAAAAATGCGGCAAAACGCGCCCAGTTGGCTATCATCGTTATGCCTCCGGCCAATGTTGCGGCTACGCTCTGTATCAGGATGTCCCGGTTTTTGATATGCGATAGCTCGTGTGCCAGAACCCCTTCCAACTCTTCCCGGGCCAGTATCCGCAGGATTCCCGTAGTGACCGCGACAACGCTGTGCTCAGGATCGCGTCCTGTTGCAAAGGCATTAGGGCTGTCGTCTTCGATAATGTATATGCGCGGCATGGGCAGTCCTGCTCGTTGTGCCAGCGTTGCCACGGAACTATATAACTGTGGCGATTCCCGTTCGGAGACTTCCCGGGCACTGTACATTCGAAGCACTATTTTGTCGCAGAACCAGTAGCTCACGAAGTTCATGAGAAAGGCCACGGCAAAGGCGATCATTGCCCCGGACCTGCCGCCAATAATGCCGCCAAGGCCAACGAGAATGACGGTCAAAACCACCATGAGGAAAAATGTCTTGAATGTGTTCATATAACCCCCGACAAAAACTGTCGTTTATATTATAAGCATTCCGCAGTTTTTATCAATACGGCCAAGAGTCGACAAATATTGAATTTGTTTCAATATTTTTCTTTCAATTCGATATTGCACGATACGATAAAACTGGTTTTATATAGCTCCGGGCGACGCATTGCGACAGACGGCCGTTAAACGGTGCGCTTCAATTTTCTCGAGAACACTTCAATAGCCGAGCGTCCTTCGAGCGGGCATTTATTTTCGCAAATGCCGCACCCGGTGCATAATTCTTCGACCACATACGGTCTTTTCAGGGTAATTTTTTTGCCCTGATAATCGATATCGCCGATACGTTCGAAACGGATCGCTTTCTCGGGTACCGGGCAATGTTCCTCACACACCAGGCAATTGAGCTTTTTTGCATAGGGGAGGCAGAGGTTCCTGTCGAATACGGCAGCACCTATGATGCTCTTCTTTTTTTCCTCCGGTGAAAGCCGGGGAATTGCCCCTGTCGGGCATACCTGGCCGCACAGCGTACAGTTATATTCGCAATAACCGAGGCGGGGGATGATCACCGGCATGAAAATACCCGTGATGCCGCCGAACGAAAGGTCCGGATACAGTGCCGAGCGCAGGCATACTTTCATACATTCCCCGCAGCGGACACATTTTTGAAAGAAGATGTTTTCGTCCGTGACCCCCGGCGGGCGCAGGAGACGGTCCTGCGTTTGTGGTTTGCGAAAAGACAACCCCTTTGCCATGACAATGCCCGATACAACACTTCCCACGAACAAACGCCGGGACAAAACGGGTTGCTTTACCGTGCCGTCCTTTGAAAAAGACGGCATTCCGGGCCTGAAATTGACCCTTCCGAAATTGCAGGCCGCCCGGCAGTCCATGCAGCGTATACAGTCTCCGGATTGCAGGACTTCCTCGTCAAATGCTGTCGGGCAATGTTTCCGGCAATCCCCGCAATCTTTGCAGAGTCTGCCGGGTATTCGCCTGAACAATGAAAAACGCCCGAGAAGACCGAGCAATGTTCCCAATGGGCAGATGTTCCGGCACCAGTTCCTTCTTTCAAACCTTTCGATGGCGAAGATCAAAACGATAAGGATGAACGACACAAAGGCAAGGGGGTACAGTGTCTCGCGGAAGGGTAAAACATGTGCGCGCAGGAAATCATAGAGAAAAAAGGCAGAGTCGCGGCCATCTCCCGCAAGTGTATAGAGGCCCGACCATCCCGACCGTGCGGCAAGGCCCAGAAGCGGGTAAAAGAAGAATGTCAGGGCCCTGATGAGTATGGCGATCGGGTCGAATACGCCCGACACATTGACGGAAAACAGGGCAGACACGAGAAGCGCATAAAGGAGAAAGTACTTGAACCTTCCCCTGAGGAACCGTATCGGTCCCGACTTCGGGACCCTTCGTGTAACGAGGTCTATGAGCGTACCCAAAGGACAGATCCAGCCGCAGAAAAACCTTCCCAGGAGTGCGGTCAATGCCACCATCAACAGGGCAGGGAAAAGGAGCCATGTCATGGATTTCGCGGCAAGAATGTAGCTTGCCAGGACAAGGGGGTTCATCCTGAAAAAACTGTTTGCGCCGATGCTTATCTCGTCCCGGCCGCGATAATCGGTGATGATGAACAAGTAGAGAAACAGGGCAAGAAAGAACAATTGGGAAATACGGGATGCCGTGAAGAATCGTACCCGTTTCCCCGCCCCCGTTTCCCCGCCGCCTTCCGTCTTCATATTATTTTTTTTGTCTTTCCCTTGAAACTTGAAACGCTTCTTTCTCTAGGCCTTTATGATCTTGATCTTGCCAAGATTCATCTCGCCCAGTCCGCGCTTGTGTGCCGCGACTGTCGTCGCGATCTCCTCGGGTTTCATGTTGAACATAGTCGTCGCATATGCATCCGCCGCGACAATATCCCGTGACGCAATGACCTTGTTCAGGACCTTGACATCCTTAAGGTTGCCTCCCACCGGTCCGTGCTTTGTCAGGATGCGTGTCGCATCGATGATCGTAAGATGGCTTTTGACGACGCTGTTGATGTCACAGAGCGCATCTTCTATGCTGCGGTGGATGTATCCGCGGCTGTCTCCCATGATCCCCATCACATTCTTAAGCCCCAGGGTAAGCCCGGTCAGGCTGTGATGCTTTGCTATGGGGACATTTATAAAAACGTCGGCGGTGAGCGCATCGCCGTACAGGGACCATTCCTTGAGGAATTTGCCTTTGAGGGCGACCTTTTTAAAACGGTCATCTTCGATGAACCGGACATCGACATTCTTCATGCCTTTCAATGCTTCCGGTATTCCGCAGCTTTCATAGGAGCGGCGGGCATCATTGCAGGTATTATCAAAGACTTTTACTTTTTTGGCCCCCGCACTGAGGCATTCCTCGACAATCGCTTTTACGACGGCGGGATGGGTGGTCGCCGCATATTCAGGTTTTCTGTCCCAGCCCATGTTCGGTTTAACGACAACCGTATTCCCCGGCTTGACGAATGCCTTCATACCCCCCAATGCCGTGATCACCTTGCGCGTAATGGATGCATAGTCGGTGCCTTCGGCAACTGCAACAGTAGATGACGCTGCCTGCGAGAATGCGGTGGATGGAAGTTGACTGGCAATTATCGTGGAGAGCGTCAGCTTCAAAAAATTTCTTCGTTTCATGTCAACCCCTCAAGAATATTGTAAGGACCTCATTAGATTACCATATCTTGAAGCATTTTTTAAATGCTGCGTAAATTACTAACATTTTTTGTTCTGTTTCTTCAAAGCCGTGACTATACTTAATTGTATGGACCTGTTTAAAGATATGACGAGACGTGACGTAATGAGGTTCATCTGTGTCCTCGGTGTTTCCTTCCTTATTCCTCATTCGGCCGACCCGAAAGAGATCGAAAAGCTGCTCGACAATGAGGACAGGGAAGGCTTTTATATCCGGTTTATCAAGCCAATACGGCCTCTTAACCCGGTCAGATGGTCGCTTTCAGTGAGCGGGCTATGCGAGAAGCCGCAGAATTTCAGCCTGGCTTCTTTGAGAAAGATATCCGCAACAACGCAGGTATCCCGTATGAAATGCGTTGAATCATGGTCAAGCAAAGCAAAATGGGCAGGATTCAGGCCGAAGGCTTTGTTCGACATCGTGAAACCGGCACCAAATGCCCGGCATCTGTACTTTTATTCTGCCGACGATTACTACGAATATATCTCCCTCGAGGAGCTTTTGAACCCCCGGGTCCTTTTTGCTTACGATATGAACGACAGACCGCTCGCGCCCGAATACGGTGGGCCCTTGCGCCTGCTTATGCCGTCAAAGTACGGTTACAAGAGCGTCAAGACTATAACAAGGCTCGAATTCCGGGAGCAGGGCGGTACCGGGTACTGGTCAAAGTACGGCTATTCGAAGGACGCGACGATCCAGCCCGGCACGGACCATGCACTGGACCTGAAGGATTATAAACGTATTACGAAACCTGGGGAGCCGGAATATTAAAGACCGTAAAACGTGAATCGTAAATCGTTCGGTCAGTCCTTAAAATTGTTTTGCTTAATGTTTCCACTCTTTACGATTCACGTTTTACGATTTACGGCCTCTCTTCACGATTTACGATTCTGCTCGAGCATTTGCTCCGCGAACTGCAGAGCCTCGTCCCGCGTGGATATCTCGCCGGCTATCTGCTTGTCCCGGATGGTCTCTAGGCTTTCCCCAAGAGATCGGCCTTCGAGGAAACCTATTTTTATGAGGTCGTTACCCGATACAAGCCGGGGCAGCGGCTGTTTTTTGGATTCGTGATACGCCCGCATGATCGTATTGCAGTTCTGGATGACCTGCAATGTCGCAGGATTTTCCTCGCCGCCGGAGCTTCCGTACATATCGCAGAGTGTATGCGCTATGAGCAGCGGGGTCATGTCCCCGATTTTATAGATCAGCCGCCGTATGGCCTTTTCCGTTGCATCTGACGAGCTTATCAGGAAGATGCGCATGTGGTGTTCGATAAGAGAACATATCCGCCTTGACTCCTGCGTGCTGAACCTCAGGCGGTCCATGATCCCGGCTGCAATGTCCCGGGATATCCGTTCATGATTAAAAAAATGTACGAGCTGTTTTTTCTCATCATATGAATACGTATGGGCTTTTCCCAGATCGTGAAAAAGCAGGGCATACCCGACGTCCTTGAGGAGGGCGGGATCGGATACATAATGCCCGCCGCGGGGATAGAGAAAAGAGAATCCAATCATGGTATGGCCGTACGTCTTAAGCGAGAATTGTTTTTCTTTATCCATGGTACGCAGCGCCAAAAGCTCAGGGATGATCTCAAATATAAGCCCGGATTTACCGAGGATCTCCATGCCCCGGGCGACCCCCTGTGAAAGCATGATGAGGTCAAGCTCGTACTTGATCCTTTCGGGGGCCGTGGTTCGTATAAGGTCCTTGCAGGATGTTATGGCCTCTTTCAATTCGGGATCAAGCACGAAGCCGTCAAGCGCGGCAAAATGGCGGATCGCCTTGAGCATTCGCAAGGGATCGCTTGTGATCGTTTCCCGCCTCGGGTATCGGATGAGCTTTTGGCCTATGTCGTGAATTCCATTGAGCGGGTCGATCACCGTTCGGGTCTTAATATCGAAGGCGATCGCGTTCATTGTAAAATCCCGGCGCTCGAGATCTTTTTCAATGGAAGTTTCCAGGATAGTTATATCCAGCATAATATCTTCAGCAGCGATCCTGTGTGTCTGGATCGGTTTTTTTCCGAGCAAAAAGGCACGCCTCTGAAATATTTTTTCGATCGTCGCGAGGTCATCGGGGTCGGTCAGGGCAAGGTCGTAATCCCGAGGGCCGCATCCTAACGCAAGCTCCCTTAGCGCACCCCCGACAAGGAACACCCGGCCTTTGAAAGGACAGCCGGAAAATCTGTGCAAAATGACAGAATTATTTATTGCATGAGCAAGCGATTGGTAAGAGAGGCCCAATAATTAAACCTTGTTGGCAAAATCAACCAGTCCGCGCGATATCCTTTTCAGAGAATCCGTGATATCGAGGTAAAGATATGATGCCTGCGGCATGCATATCCCCGTGATAAGCCGATTCTGATGAACTATGGCCAGTTCTTCGATCATCCTGAACATAGTGTCCATGTGCATGCTGACTGCTTCCTTCAATGCCGGGCTCCGGGTAATGACGTAATCTTTCGTATCCCTGAACTGCTCCCGCATGAGATGAAACAAATTCCTTATCTCAGTGAGCGCTTTTTCGCTGAAGAGTACGTTCGATACGAGCTTGGATTCCATCTTATACATGAGGTTCTCAATGGCGAGCGCGATGGTCTGCAATGCAGGCAGGAGCCTGACGTATGTCATGTCAGCCTCGGTCTTCTGCGTTTCCCCGATGATCCTCTCGACGTAGGGGACCCGGGAGATCAGGAGATCTCCGAATCGTTTTTCACAATCCTGTATGACGCCTGCCTGCTGTGAAAAAAACCCTTTTTCCAACTGCTCAAGCATTGGCTCCGTGGCTTCAAAGACATCCCGGAAACGTTGCATCAATTCTTTTTCGTCCATCGTCATCCCTCCCATTTCACGGGGCTTCTAACGATATATATATCACAGAAGAGGGTTCCTGTCAGCCGGTGCAGCAAAAAAAATCCCGCGAAAAGATAATCACCGGGACTAAAAATGCAACATTATTGTGCTATTACGCAGGGCCGGGCAAATTCCAGCCATCCCGGCCGGCATCCCTATTTTGATGATATCATGAATATTAATAATGTAATACGTATTTTACGGCGGGTATGGAAAAGCGCAGTGATTCCTGCTACAATATACGGCCTTCGGACAAAACAGTGGACAAATTTGACATTATTATAATAGGAGCGGGTCATGCAGGATGCGAGGCCGCATTTGCCGCCACGCGTATGGGGGCCCGGACCCTCCTCCTTACGATGAATATCGATCATATCGCGTTTATGTCCTGCAATCCCGCTGTCGGCGGCCTGGGGAAGGGCCATCTTGTCAGGGAGATCGATGCCCTCGACGGTGAAATGGGGCTTAACACAGATGCCGCGGGCATACAGTTCAAAGTGCTGAACATGAAGAAAGGTCCCGCGGTACGCGCTACACGGGTCCAGACCGACATGGCGCGATATGCCCGCCGGATGAAGTTGAGGCTTGAAGAGACCCGGAACCTCTCGATCAGGCAGGGCACCGCCCGGCGTCTCATAGTGAACAACAACACTGTTACCGGTATCGAAACAACCCTGGGAGAGCATTTTTGGGCAAAGGCCGTGATCTTAACGACCGGGACCTTTCTCAAGGGGTTGATCCATGTCGGGCTTGAGCATTTCGAAGGAGGGCGCCTCGGCGATCTGCCCTCGAACGGCCTTTCGGATAATCTTCGCGAACTCGGCTTTGACCTTGGCAGGTTAAAAACGGGGACATGTCCAAGGCTCGACGGCCGGACTATAGATTTTTCAAAGATGGCGCCGCAATTGAGCGACGACCCTCCCGTGCCGTTCTCCTTCATGACCGATGAGATAAAAAACCCGCTTGTGCCTTGCTATCTCGCATATACAAATGAGCGGACGCACGATGTGATCCGGACCGGATTTGACCGTTCACCGCTTTTTACCGGTGTGATCAAGGGAACGGGCGTCCGCTATTGCCCGTCGATCGAAGACAAGATCGTACGATTCAGCGAAAGGACGAGACACCGCATTTTTATCGAGCCTGAAGGCCTCGACACGATCGAGTATTATCCGAACGGCCTTTCGACGAGCCTTCCCCTTGACATCCAGACGGCGATGCTCAAGACCATCGACGGCCTTGAAAATGCGAAGATCATACGGCCCGGGTACGGCATCGAATACGATTTTGTCTTTCCGACACAACTGTATCCGACACTTGAAACAAAACGGGTCGAAAATCTCTATCTCGCGGGGCAGATAAACGGGACAACGGGGTATGAAGAGGCTGCCGCGCAGGGGATGATGGCAGGCATCAATGCATCCCTCAAGGCTCGGGGTGACAACGAGTTCATTCTTGGCCGTCACGAGGCATATATAGGGGTTATGATCGATGACCTCGTTACGAAGGGTGTCGATGAACCTTACAGGATGTTTACCTCGAGAGCGGAGCACAGGCTCCTCTTACGGGAAGACAATGCCGACCTGAGGCTCACCGAAAAGGGACATGCTGTCGGGATAGTTGGCGAGCGGCGCTACCAAAAGGCCCGCGATAAGAGAAGAAGGATCGACGAGGCATCTGCCTTGCTTAAGGGAATTCGCTTGAAGCCGACAAAGGCAACGAAACAGCTGCTTCAGGATCATGGAATTGAAGGGATCACGAATCCGGTAATGCTGGAAGACCTGCTCAAAAAACAGGGTGTTACCCTGAATATGATGAAGAATATCGACGAACGTCTGGCGGATATCGACAATGATGTGGCGTATCAGATCGAAATTGATGTAAAATACCGGGGCTATACGGATCGCCAGAGTGATATGGTAGCCAGGGCGAAAAAACTCGATGACCGGAGGATCCCGCGCGAACTTGATTACGATCAGGTTTCGGGTCTTTCCCGGGAGGCCGTCGAGCGTTTCACGCGGGTCAGGCCGTCGACCCTGGGGCAGGCATCCCGTATACCGGGAGTGACTCCCGCTTCGATCAGTGCCCTTATGGTTCATTTTAAGAAAACCGGACTAATGTGAACCAAAGAGGAGAGCTATCATTGGGCAATAAAGAAAAGATCGAAAAATGGCTCCACCAACTGGATGTCGATCTGTTCGGGGTTGCCGGCATGTCCCTTTATGACGAGGACGTAACCGGAATTGGCTCTTTGACGACTAGGGACCTGCCTTACGCCGTATCTTTTGGCCTTGTCCTGTCGGGAGGCGTCCTTGACACATTGGAGGATGGCCCGACTCAGCTCTACCTGCACCACTATCGCCAATTAAATTACAGGCTCGACATGATCGGGTATTTTCTCGGACGGTCGATCGAGAGGGAAGGTTTCAGGGCGATCCCTTTTGCAGCTTCGCAGGTTGTTGACTGGAAGAACCAGAGGGGTCACATCAACCATAAAAAAATAGGGGTCATGGCAGGGCTCGGCTGGATAGGGCGGAACAATCTTCTTGTCAATCCCCGTTTCGGTTCGGGTGCGCGTTACAATACGGTTTTGACCGATATGCCCCTCGAGATTGACCGGGAACTTGACGAGAATTGCGGTGAATGCCGGGCATGTATCGACGCGTGCCCTGCGGGGGCGATCAAAAATGACAGGCATGAGTTCGATCATCACGGGTGCTACGATATGCTGAGCCGGTTCAGAAAGGAACGCAATATCGGTCATCACATATGCGGTGTCTGTGTAAAAATGTGCAGGGGATATCGATGAAGGCATTTGTAGCGCTTGAAGACGGAACCATCTTCGAAGGGGTTGGATTCGGCCTTGAAGGCGAAAAAGAAGGCGAGATCGTTTTTAATACAAGCATGACCGGATATCAGGAGATCATGACGGACCCGTCATACAAGGGCCAGATCGTCACGATGACCTATCCGCTTATCGGAAACTACGGCGTTAACAGCGACGACGTTGAATCTGATGCACCGAAGGTGGAAGGTTTCATCGCCAGGGAATTTTCGAAGATAACCAGCAACTGGAGAGCAACGGGCGACCTCGGCGAATATTTCAGGAAGCATAATATCATTGCCGTTGAAGAAATTGATACCAGGGCCCTTACCCGCCACTTGAGGGTCAGCGGCGTTATGAGAGGCATAATATCCACCGTGGATCACGATCCGGAGAAACTCGTAAAAAAGGCCAGGGAATCGCGCGGCATCGTTGGAGTCGATCTCGTCAGCGGCGTTACATGCCGGGCAGCGTACGAATTTGAGGGCGTGGGCACTGAGGCCCGTTCCCTGCATTGCGTCGTCATGGATTTTGGCGTGAAGAGAAATATTCTGAGGATCCTGCGGCAGATCGGGTGCCGTGTGACCGTAGTACCGGCGCTGACCGGCGCCGCGGATATCATCGCGCTCAAGCCCGACGGGGTTCTCCTGTCGAATGGTCCGGGCGACCCCGAAGCGCTCGGGTATGCGATACCCGAGATACGCAGCCTGTTCGGACGGGTGCCCATATTCGGGATCTGCCTCGGCCAGCAGCTTCTGGGCCTTGCCTACGGGGGAAGGACCTACAAACTTAAGTTCGGTCATCGCGGGGCAAACCAGCCGATCAAAGACCTGGCAACGGGCAGGATATATATAACGTCCGAAAACCACGGTTTCGCCGTGGATGTGGACTCGATAAAAAATGAGACTGTCCGCGTCACCCACATAAATTTGAATGATGGGACCGTTGAAGGAATGGAGCACGAGGCCTACCCGATATTCTCGGTACAGTATCATCCCGAGGCATCCCCGGGACCGCATGATGCGTACGGCCTTTTCGAAAAGTTCAGAGCCATGATGGATTCTTTTAAGAGGACAGGCAATGCCTAAAAGGACGGACATAAAAAGTGTGCTCATAATCGGGTCGGGCCCGATAGTAATAGGCCAGGCGTGCGAATTCGATTACTCCGGGAGCCAGGCCTGCAAGGCGATCCGTGAAGAGGGATACCGGGTGATCCTCGTTAATTCCAACCCGGCCACGATCATGACCGATCCCGACATGGCAGACAGGGTCTATGTGGAACCGCTTATACCCGAGGTTATCGAAGAGATCATAAAAATTGAGAAGCCGGACGTGATCCTCCCGACGCTTGGCGGACAAACGGGACTTAATCTTGCGACCATACTTTCGGAGCGCGGCATCCTTGAAAAATACGGTGTAGAGCTTATCGGCGCCGACTACAAAGCAATAAAGAAGGCGGAAAACCGTGAAGAATTCAAGATGGCGATGGAAAAGATAGGCCTCGAGGTCCCGAGAAGCGGTCTTGCGCATACGATGGAAGACGCCCGCAACGCCTCTCGCGAGATCGGTTTTCCCCTCATCATCCGCCCCAGTTTTACGCTTGGCGGCACAGGGGCTTCCGTCGCCTACAATATGGATGAATATGAATCCCTCGCCCGGAAAGGGCTCGAGAGCTCCATGATATCCGAGATCCTTATTGAAGAGTCCGTCATCGGCTGGAAGGAATTCGAGCTCGAGGTCATGCGGGACCGCAATGATAACGTGGTGATCATTTGTTCGATCGAGAACCTCGACCCCATGGGCATTCATACCGGCGACAGCATTACGGTTGCACCCGCGCAGACGTTAACGGATAAAGAATATCAGCTGATGCGCGACGCATCCATCAAGATAATCCGGGAGATAGGCGTCGAGACGGGCGGGTCCAACATCCAGTTCGCAGTCGACCCCGACAACGGCAGGATAGTTGTGATCGAAATGAATCCCAGGGTATCGCGGAGTTCCGCACTGGCATCAAAGGCGACGGGTTTTCCCATAGCCAAGATAGCGGCAAAACTTGCCATTGGATATACACTCGATGAGATACCGAACGATATCACGAAACAGACCCCGGCCTCGTTTGAGCCGACAATAGATTACTGCGTCGTAAAGATACCCCGCTTCACTTTTGAGAAATTCAGGGATGCCGACACCACACTGACCGTTGCCATGAAATCGGTCGGCGAGGCCATGGCCATCGGAAGGACGTTCAAAGAGGCATTCCAGAAAGGCCTGCGGTCATTGGAAGTCGGCAGGTCGGGCCTCGTCCATGAAAAACTTGCCGGGAAGGACGATCCCAATTTTGTCAGGCAAAAGCTTATTGTCCCGAATGCTGAAAGGATTTTCTATATGCGGCACGCCTTCCGGCTCGGGATGAACATAGACGAGATCTATGAGATCACGAAGATCGACCGGTGGTTTCTCAAAAATATAGAAGAGATCGTGCTTTTTGAAAAAGACCTGGAAAACAACGTCGACAGGGCACCGGGCAACAAGGGAATACTACCATTCGAGGTCCTTAGAGGGGCGAAAAGACTTGGTTATTCCGACAAACAGATAGCCGAGATAATAGGTACCGAGGAAAAGGATATCAGGGACCTCAGAGAGCGCTGCGGGTTAAAGAGCGTGTTTAAGCTTGTCGATACGTGCGCAGCGGAATTTGAGGCGTACACGCCTTATTTTTATTCGACCTACGAGACCGAGGACGAATCGCGTATATCGGACAGGAAGAAGATCATGATCCTGGGAGGCGGCCCGAACCGGATAGGGCAGGGAATTGAATTCGATTACTGCTGTGTACATGCCGCTTTTGCCCTTGAGGAGCTGGGTTTTGAGACCATCATGGTCAACAGCAATCCGGAAACGGTAAGCACGGATTACGACACGTCCGATAAACTTTACTTTGAGCCTTTAACATTCGAGAATGTGCTAGATATAGCGAACAAGGAAAAACCGGACGGGGTTATCGTGCAGTTCGGCGGGCAGACGCCGCTCAATCTGGCGACTGCCCTGAAAAAAGCGGGTGTTAAGATCATCGGCACCACGCCCGAAAGCATCGATATTGCCGAAGACAGGGACAAGTTCAAGAGGCTTCTCAAGAAACTCGGCCTGAGGCAGCCCGAGAACGGGATCGCGACGTCTTTCGAGGAGGCGCGGAAGATAGCGGAATCGATCGGCTTCCCGGTTGTTGTGAGACCGTCGTACGTGCTCGGAGGAAGGGCCATGGAGATCGTTTATAACGACGAAGATCTCGCATCTTTCATGGCCAGGGCAGTCGAGGCTTCACCCGAAAAACCGATCCTTGTCGATAAATTTCTCGAAGAGGCTATCGAGATCGATGTTGATGCGGTGGCTGACGGACAACGCTGCGTGGTCGCCGGCATAATGGAACATATAGAAGAGGCCGGTATCCATTCGGGGGACAGCGCATCTGCGCTTCCACCTTACTCTCTGAATGATGATGTCCTGGAAAGGATCCGCGATTATACCCATCGCCTCGCCGCGGGATTGAATGTCATAGGCCTTATGAATATCCAGTATGCCGTAAAGGATGACATGGTCTATGTCCTTGAGGTCAATCCGCGCGCAAGCCGGACGGTCCCCTTCGTGAGCAAAGCAACGGGGATCCAATGGGCCAAAGTGGCTGCGAAATTAATGACCGGCAAGACCTTGCACGAATTGGGAATAGAGAAAGAGTTTGTCCCGCGGCATATGGCTGTCAAAGAATCGGTCTTTCCGTTCAATAAGTTCAGCGGAGTCGACACGATACTTGGCCCCGAGATGAAATCCACGGGCGAGGTAATGGGAATCGATGAAAATTTCGGAATGGCCTTCTGGAAATCCCAGCTTGCAGCAGGTCAGGACCTTCCATCGGAGGGTACGGTTTTCCTCAGCGTCAAAAACAAAGATAAGCGGAATATTATCTTTATTGCCAAGAAATTGTCAGACCTCGGTTTCAAGATATGCGCCACAAAAGGGACGGGCAAGGCCCTCGCCAACAATGGCATAGACGTGAAATTCGTGAACAAGGTCTCCGAGGGCAGGCCGCATATCGTAGACATGATAAAGAATGGCCAGATCCAGTACATTATTAACACGCCAAGCGGCAGGAACCCGAAGGTTGATGAAGTGGCGATCCGTTCCGGCGCCGTCCAGCACAAGATCCCGTACACGACCACACTATCGGGTGCCCAGGCAGTGGTTAACGCAATTGAAGCCATGAAAAATGGCGTACTGCGCGTCCGCGCCCTGCAAGACTACTACAACAAATAGTTCTATGTTCGCTGTTTAATAACGTTGTTATTGCCAGGTGCCTGAGTTCAGGTTCACAAAAAGCTATCCCCTCATTAATACCGTGTACCGAAAGGGTGCACCGGAATCCAGACAAAAAACCCCGTCATTCCGGCGAACAGACTGTGTCGTAATTCCCCTAAGTCCGTCATCCCGGCCTCCGAGCCGGGATCCAAGGTTTTTCTTTTTGAACCCTTTGAAAACCTTAAAACCAGAAACAATAATAAAAACCAAACCTTGGATCCCGGGTCAAACCCGGGATGACGGCGGGGTTTTGTGCTGGCAGGCATAATATACTTGCTTTGGATGGTGGGTGAGGAATTGCGACACAGTACGGAATGCCGGAATCCAGAGTCTTTAATTTTTTGTTTTTTAACGCAGAACGCAGAACCAGTATTTACTTCACGTCTTTTATTTTACGTCTGATGAGCTTTCCCTTGTCTTTGGGAAAGTCGGCCTTGATATAAACGGTTTTCTGATTAACCTGTTCAACAATCCCTTCCATTGTCTTTTTTGCAAAAGGAAATGTCACTTTGTCGCCTTTGGTCATGCTGCGCCTCCTGTCGATGCCGATACACTGGCAGTGGATTCTGTCTTGGTTTCGCTTTTCACTTCGACTGCAGACGCCGGAGTGCTTTCTGTTTTTTCGGTGGGTTTGCTGCCGTTCCTCCCTCCGCCTGCGGCTGAGTCAACCGGTTTCTTATAGTCAGTTACGTACCAACCGGTGCCTTTCAAATGAAATGCACAATTGGAAATAAGCTTGGTAAGCTGTCCCTTGCATACCTTGCACCGGGTAAGTGGTTCGTCATTCATCTTCTGAAAGATCTCGAAAGTCTTTCCACATTCCGCACACTGGTATTCATAGATAGGCATGACACTCCTCCAACAAAAATGTTTCTAAGTATCAGTAATATAATGCTTTCATTGACTTCCGTCAAGTGCTTACTGTGAAAATCCATTAATATGTTTTACGGATTAATTGCAATGTCTTGACACAGTTACAGGCCATCACGTACAATCAGGTCATGAACATAAAAATCCTGGGCTGTTCCGGCAACTATGTCGGCAGACATAGGACGACGTGTTTTCTTATCGATGGGTCTTTGCTTATTGATGCCGGTACCGTCACGGACTCTCTTCCGCGAAAAGACCTTTCAAAAATAAAGCGCGTGCTCGTAACCCACACACATATGGACCACCTCAAAGGCCTTTTTCCCTTCGTGGATGAGATCGCAATGATGGGCGGGCACAGCATAGAACTTGTCAGTGCCGCGCCCGTTCTCGATATCATTACCAACAATCTCCTCAATAACCTGATATGGCCTGATTTTACCGTGATTCCTTCAGCAATGGACGCGATCATAAAATTGCGCGATATTCCGCTCGAAAAGCCGTCTCACCTCGACGGCATCGCGGTTAAGCCAATACTTATGACCCATACTGTATATACGGTGGGTTATGTGGTGCGGCAGCAGAATGGCGAAGGATTTATGTTCACTGCCGACACGGGGCCTACGAAAAGATTTTGGGAATTGGCGCACGATGAAAAAAATATACATTTTATCATGGCGGATGTGTCATTCCCCGATCGCTTATCCAATCTCGCATTGATATCGGGCCACATGACGCCGTCAATTCTCATGGACATGATCGACCGATATGACCTCGGTGACCGGACCTTTTATGTTACTCATATTAAGCCGATATTCGGTAGGGAGATCACCCGCGAATTTGTGCGGTCGGGCAGGCCTAACATACGCATTCTCAGGCAGGGCCAAACGCTCGAAATTTAATTTTCCGTTTATGTGCTTTTTTTCGCGTTTTTCTCTTGCCAATAAATCGGCGATTTGTTAAAAAGCTTTAATACAGTAATTTAGAGGCTGAACGGGGGTTTTATGAAAAAACTAGCTGTAATTTCCCTGGCCGCCATTTTCGTTATTACCCTGGTTTCCTTTTCACACGGCCAGACAGCATTCGACAGCGGTCTTAAGGAGTTTAACCAGGAAAATTACGAAGAGGCTTTATCCTATTTTCTCCAGGCCCGGGAAGCAGAAAAGGGGTCTTCTCGGATCGCCTATTATGTGGGTCTTACGTACAAGATCATGGAAAAATATAGTGACTCTGTCCCCTATTTCAGGGATGCTGCGACCTTAAGCCCCCGTGTCGATGACGCGGTCATAGAGCTTATCGATGTCCTTTATCATACCGGCAACCTGGCGGAAGCCCAGAAGTGGATCGCCTTTGCCGATAAGGAAGGCATCAGTACGGCACGCCTCAATTTCCTTAAAGGTATGATCCTGGCAAAAAGCAAGAGGCCCGATGATGCCATCAGGGCCTTCGAAACAGCCAAGAAACTTGACCCTAAATATACACAGCAGGCCGAGCTCCAGATCGCAGGCATATACGCCGAACAGGGGAAGTATAAGGATGCTCAGGCACGATTGCGCGCAACGATAAATCTTGATCCCGCCAGCGACCTGGCTTTGTATGCGCGGGACTACGAGAAGCAGGTTGGCGATAGGGCCGAGCGCGAGAAAACGTGGCGCTTTGCCGTCGGCATGGGCTACAAGTACGATACGAACGTCCCGACGGTGGGAGCCGGCCCGATGACTGACCTTATGGCCGGGCAGGATGATAGCGCGATAAACTTCGGCGCGAGGATAGGATATACCGCCCCGTTCTCCTACAAGACACCGTACAGCCTGTCGGCATATTACTCGCTGTATACCGACAGATATTTCGGCAAGACATATACCCGGTCCGACGGGAGTCAGGGCAACCTTACCGAGTATAACAACATGACCAATACGTTCAGCATCGTCCCCGGATATTCCTGGGACCGCTTCGGATTTACCCTGCCTCTTACGTATTCATATGTCAGTCTCCAGGGTGTTAAGGGAAATATGTGGTACAACGAGTCCAACTGGTGGAACCAGACCCGTTATCTCCAGGCGACATCTGTAACCCCTACGCTCAGGTTTATTACCACGCCGAACAGTTTCGGCGAGGTCTTTTTCAGTTACATGCGCAAGAAGTATTTCGATACCGAGCTTCATCCCGAACCTCCCGATGGCGAGGAACGAAGCGGGGAGCGGATGACGGGAGGCCTTGGCTGGACATACACCTTTAAGGAAAATAAAGGGTTTGCGACCCTTCGATATTCGTATGCCCAGGACAACACCATAGGACGCAACTGGGTCAATAGTGAAAATCGTTTCGGAGTTGATGTGCTGTACCCGATAATCGGTCGACTGCGGGTCCAGGGTTCGGTCGACGCCACATTTGTCGATTATAAATACGATAACACCTATTTCGACATGACACGGCGTGACGAGATCTATTCTTTTAACGTCGCGTTTCTTTATGGCATTTTCAAGAACACGGACCTCATCCTTCAATACAACTATTGGAGGAACAAGTCGAATATTGACTTATACGACTATACCCGGGAGATCTACGGCCTGGGGGTGGAGTACAGGTTCTAAGCGGACGGCACAGGCAGTATTTTTGTAGTCACACTTTGAGGTCATGAA